>CAYYSS010000460.1:0-2249 GCA_964474325.1 uncultured Nitrospirota bacterium | reverse complement strand
CTTGATCGGAGGCTTCCCTTTTTACTAGCTGTTCAAAGCATATGAAATACTGTATTCTGGGGGAGTGTAACCCCTTGATATTTCATAATATAACGTTGCCCTCTGTGTCAATATAAGTGAGACACCTGCCCCTTGCGAAATTAGTGTAGGGCGGAAAGGAGTTTTCACATGAAAACAGTACAATTTCATTCCAAGGTTATGCGGGATTTATCAACGGCGTCAGTGGCAGGAAAGGAAGGAGCCCGTAGGGCGACCGGAGTTCCTGCCACTGACGGCAACCATCGGTTCAATACCTTTCCGCCGCCGGACCCGGAAGTTCCGGAGAAGAAGCCCGGAAGACGCTTTACTGCCGCGTATAAACCGCGCATCCTCCAGGAATATGATGCCTGCAGGAAACCCGGTGAGATCGGTGCTCTTCTCCGGCGGGAAGGGCTTTATCATTCCAATGTCAGCACCTGGCGGCGGCAGCGTGACCAAGGCGCCCTGCACGGCCTGACTCCCAAGAAGCGGGGAAGAAAGGCCGGAAAGCCCGATCCCATGGCCCGGAAAGTCGCTCGGCTGGAACGGGAGAATAAACGCCTTGCCGAGAAACTCAAGAAGGCCGAAACCATCATTGAGTTTCAAAAAAAAATCTCGGAGATCCTGGGGATTCCTCAGAAAAACAGCGGAGAGATCGAATGATAGCCACTGTGGCAAAACGGTTGATCGCCGAGACATGCGAAAAACAGAACATCACCAGGGATCACCTGACCCTGCACGCAGACCGGGGATCTTCCATGAAATCCAAACTGGTGGCCCACCTTCTTTCCGATCTGGGGGTGACCAAAACCCATTCCAGGCCGCATGTCAGCAATGACAACCCCTATTCGGAGGCACAGTTCAAGACCCTGAAATACTCACCGTCATTTCCTCAGCGCTTTGGTTCCATCCAGGATGCCCGGGCATTCTGCCGAGAGTTTTTCAACTGGTACAATGGGATCCACAAACACAGCTCCATCGCCTTGATGACCCCGGAGCAGGTTCATTACGGCCAGGCCGGGAAGATCCAGGCACAGCGTGCGGCCGTACTCGAATCGGCGTTCAAAGAACATGAAAAACGGTTCAAGGGCAAAAGGCCCAAACCGTTTGCGCTGCCAGAGGCAGCATGGATTAACAAACCAAAGGGCAGCGATGCGTCGCTACTCTAATTTATGATCAGCGGTGTCTCATTTTCGTTGACATATTCCATCAGGGATTTCCCGACTTTCGGTTGACTTGCGGCGCGAAGGATGGTACTGTGGGCGCATAGCGCTCGACGGGGAGGGGTGTGCCCTCGGGAGAAAATTCTTTGTAACGCGTTGAAATTAAACCATATCTAAGAGGAGGAATGCGGCATGGACAAGATCCTGAGAATCGACATGGGTGCCGAAGGCGGGCCGAAGGTAACGGAAGTGCCGGCTGGCGAATATGCAGGGCTTGGGGGGCGTGGGCTTACGTCCGCCATCGTTTCAAAGGAAGTGCCGCCTCTATGCCATCCTCTGGGCGCCGACAACAAGTTGGTAATAGCCCCGGGAACTTTAAGCGGTACGGCGGCGGCGATGTCGGGCAGGATCTCGGTGGGGTGTAAGAGCCCGCTTACGGGGGGCATCAAGGAGTCAAACGCCGGAGGGCAGCCCGCACAGGTAATGGCTCGGCTCGGGTATGCGGCGATCGTACTCGAAGGGAAACCGGCCGACGACGATCTCTTTAAAATCGTTATTACGAAAGACGGGGTCGACGTGGTGGCGGATAACAGTCTCAGGATGCTTCCCAACTACGACCTGGTCGACAAGATGAAATCGGAATACGGCGACAAAATCGCCTGTATATCCATCGGCCCGGCAGGGGAGATGAAGATGTGCTCCGCCTCCATTGCCTGCACGGACATGGAACTCAGGCCGACACGGCACGCGGGCAGGGGCGGAGTGGGGGCTGTCATGGGCTCCAAGGGTGTAAAAGTCGTCGTGCTTGACGATACCGGGTGTTCCATGCGGCAGGCCAAAGATCCCGAAGCATTTAAGGAGGCCAATAAGAAATTCGTTCAGGGACTCCAGTCCCACGCGGTAACGGGCCAGGCCCTCCCGGCGTATGGTACGAACGTACTTGCCAATATCCTCAATGAAGTAGGCGGTTACCCGACCCGGAATTTCTCGAACGGACAGTTCGAGGGAGTGTCGAAAATCAGCGGCGAGACGGAGGCCGAACTGGAAAAGGAACGGGGCGGCGAGCCT
>CAYYSS010000459.1:0-2255 GCA_964474325.1 uncultured Nitrospirota bacterium | reverse complement strand
TTTATATGCCAGCTTGCGGACACTCTTCAAGACGACGGGACCGTATTTTATGCCGCTGTAAAATTATCCTTGCCGTTGCATAAAATACGGGGCGGCCGACCTATCAGGTAATGGGCTGGACCGGCAGGCGATAGGTGACGGTACTTCCCGTGCCCGGGATACTCGTAAATCCTACCGTACCGCCGTGGCCTTCGATCACCCGTTTGGTCATCGCCAGTCCCAGGCCGAGGCCCCGCTCGCGGGTCGTGAAAAAGGCCTCGAATACCTTGTCGACGAATTCTTCCTCGAGGCCCTCGCCGGTGTCCGTGATCGTGACGACGACGCAATCGGCCTCCTTCTCCAGGGTGATGGTGAGGGTGCCGCCGTCGGGCATGGCCTGAAAAGCGTTTTGGAAAGCGTTAAAAAGACAGCTCTTCAACAGTTCCGGATCTGCGCTGATGACCGTATCCGGGTCCAGACGGTAGGCCCGCACGATGTCCACGCCGAATCGTTCGGCCCGGGCGTTCACCAGGGCAAGGGTCTGTTCCACCAACGCCACGGCACGGACCGGACAACGGGTCACCCGAAGGGGTTTCCCGTGGGTAAGGAAATTTCGTACCAGGGACTCCAGACGGCGGATTTCGTGCTTGATATTGCGAAGAAGTTCCTGCACGTCATCCGCAGTTGTTCGGTCCATCAGATGGTCGACGCTCAGGCTGATAAAGTTCAGGGGATTCCGTATTTCGTGGGCCACCGTGCGGGCAAGCTCTCCCACGGTCGACAGATGCTCCGCTTCCCGGAGACGTCCCTCCAGGTCGCGGAGTTCCGACAGCTTCTGGATCATCTGATTAAAACTCTCCTTGACCTCGCCGACCTCGTCTCGTTCCGTTACGTCGAGCGATACATCCAGATCGCCCGCGGCGACGGATTTGGCCGATGCGGCCAGTTCCCGCATCGGGCGGGTGTAGTGGGCGGAAAGCCATATGGCCGCCACGATCCCGAGTCCCAGGATAACGACCGTCGCCACTACCCATTCCCGCGTGTGGGACTCGAGCACGTTCACGATATCTTCGGTACTCAATACCAGGTGGATATACCCCTGGTGCTCACCTTTGGCGACGACGGGGATCACCACGTGATACCCCTGCTGTCGTTTCGTTACCAGCCGGCCGGATTCCGACTGGAAAATCAACTCGGTAATCGTCGGCGAGGCCGCGGTGCCGACCTTATCCGGATTCGTACTCCCGGTGATCCGCGCCGCGGCGTCGATGATATTGATCTCGCGGATACCCCGGGCGTCTCCTCCGGTAAACTGTTCGAGGACATTCGGCCCCTGTTCTTCATCCTGCTTTGTAATCTCTCCCATGGCCAGGCGGATCGATTCGATAAGTCCCCGGGTGCGTTCCTCGAGGGTGCTGAACAGCACCCGTTCGGAGTACAGGTTAAAGGCCAGCATGGTTAGAATCATGGCCGCGCTTAAGGACACCATGATCACGACGAGCTTAATATTAAGTGACCACTTCAATGGGCGCCGTCCCCCCGTGGGGTCCCTTTTTCAGCGATGGCCCGGGAAACGGCGGACCTGAGTTCGTCCTGGTCGATTCCAAGGAGAATACCGTAGGCGTCAAAACGGGTCTTAACGAAGTAGACGTCGAACGGGAGGGACCGGTCGTCCCCCCGGAAAATACGTACGCCCGGGACACCCCGCGTCACGACGAACTCCGCCTCGCTGTTGACCAGCAAGGGCTCCACGTCGCGGCGGTTCTGCCAGGGGATGCAGGCGCCCTCCATCCGAATCTCCGGGTCCATGGCCGCGCGAAGCTTCTCGGTAACCCCGCCGACGGCTACCACGACGTCGCCGGCCAGGGAACCGGTAATGGCATACCGCTGGTTCACGGCGATATCGGTAAGGTCCGAAATCAGCCCCACGTCCGTCGCGATCGAAGCACTGTCGCCTTCAACCCCGCTGTGGGTCTGGATGTACTGGATGTGCATTTCCAGGGCCGTGGGGGTGTCCATGATTTTTTTCAGATAAGCCCGGACGTTCTGGGCCGACTCCTGCGCGATCTCACCGAGCCGTCCGGTGGTCGTCACCACGTCCGAACTTCCCGCCAGGACCTGACATTTTATCGGCATAAGGGTTCCGTACATCTGTCCCGACTCCCGGGCCGTATACACCGCAAGTCCCACCACGTAGCCCACGCCGGGGGTCACGGTGTCCAGGTACTCCTTCAACTTCCGTTTGTATTGAATCATCTCCGCAACCAATGCCCCTT
>CAYYSS010000458.1:0-2256 GCA_964474325.1 uncultured Nitrospirota bacterium | reverse complement strand
GACAGGCGGGCGCAGGGCGCGGAGATGGTCGAGACCGGAAATTTCCATGCGGACACCTACGTCTTCGAGCGCGCGGAGAATACCGCAACTGCTCTCGCTCCAGACCCGGTCATCGTAGCGGCCGCGGTTTACGTGGCGGTTTGCGCGGATAACCCCCGCGAGGAGGCGAACGTAGAACAACCTGGGCGTTCGGAGGAAAACGTTTCCCGGGAAACCGCGAGGCATCCGGGGCGGCGTCCGGTAAACGTCGGACGGCGCAAGGGGGACAAAGGCCCCGTGCTCTCGAATGTCTTCAGGTGTCACGAAACGCCGAACCGGCCGCGTCGGGCGGGCCGATCCGCGAGGAAAAGGGGGCTCCCGCCGGCCCGGATTTCTCGCGGTGGTTCGTAGCGAGGGGCCGGAAGGCGCCGTAGATACAAGGCGCACGCCGGTTCAGGCGCGTAAACGTACGTGACGGTACGTTGAGCACCCGAACCAAGCGCAACACAAAAGCCTTGGGACTTTCCGGTTCCGCGGCAGAAGGACTATGAGAAATGCGGGCTAGGATAGTAATTTCACCAACGCCTCCGGTACGTCTTTTTTCACCGCAACCGGTTTGACGTATTTCAGGAGGTCCGTGGTGTTTACGACCCGGAGTTCTTTGAAGAGCAGTTCAAACTGGGCCTCCAGCTCTTTCATGATCGGGTCTTTGACGGTGTCCGGCAGGTTCCACCACTTCTTCTTAGGCCCACCGAACCCTTTTTTCCGTGTTTTGTAAAAGAACTGCTCGTCCGTCTGCCCTTCTTTCTGCTCGGCCCCGAACTCGGATTTAATGTAATCGTAGATTTCCTTGCGGAAATCCGCGGGCAGGTGTTTGCTGTCGTAAACGATATTCTGAAATCCCGTCGCCAGATGGACCTCGGACGTCCCTGTTTCAGGAAACATATGAAACGCATCGTTCGGGAGGGTCGAAGCACCGTGCTGTACCGCGCCGGAGAGGCCGTATTCCGTCCGGGCCAGGTCCGAAAGGGTCCTCAGGGTTTCGAAGTCGATGGATACCTGGGCGAGCGTTCCGTCCGGGAGCACGACACCCCCGTGACTCGTACCGGTCTGGACCGAGAGTTTGCTGAGACCTTTCTCTCCTGTGAACGTCTCCCGGAAACCGTCGAGAAAGGCCCGGAGTTCCTCGGGGTTCGAGTTCTCCTTGCCGATTTCCCCGATCTCCCCTCCCACCGAGACCGTAACGCCCTCGGGTTCAATCGAACGGATGAACGACGTCATCTCGGCGGCCACCTGGTAGTTCGGGGCCTGCTGTTCCTTGACCGTCGGACGGGAAAGATCCACCAGGGTGGATGTGTCTACGTCGATGTTGTAAAACTCCCCGTCAATCGCTTCTCGGATAAGGCCCTTGACGTACTCTTTTTCCTTGTCCGGATCAGTGCTGTAATATTTCAGCACGGTCTGGAAGTGGTCGCCCTGGAGAAACACGGGTCCCGCATAACCTTCTTTTATTCCCGCGGCGACCACGGCGGCCGTATATTCAAGCGGGCGCTGTTTTGTGTAGCCGATTTCGGAACGGGCGATTTCAAAAATCATCGGTCCGACATGGAGTTCCCGGGCCTTCCGAAAGACCGCTCGGCATACGTCGTAGGTAAGCCCTCTGATGTTCATGGCCGGCACAGTGCATCCGGGATAGTTCCGGCCGAATTCTTCGTAAAGGTCCTGTATCGAAGCAGGGACGATGCCCAGGGCTTTTCCACCGGCAATAATGAGCCGCTGGAGGGCGATCCGTGTATCGACGTCGTCATTCAGCACCGCCTCGTAGATCAGGTCGTCGATTCGTGCCTTGATGTTATCCGCGTGGACTACGAGTTCGCCGTTTTCCAGCGCGGCCAGTTCTTTCAAACGCGCAAGGATGTCACCCATCGTTGTTCCTCCTTCGGAAATAAAGCATTTTGCGGACGGTATGGGAAATAACGAAGAAAGGATAATCCTCCGAACCTCTGTTGTCAAGAAAAAGTATTGAAAGAGGAGTTCCCCCGTCTTTCGGGAGTATATTGCGGGATGCGAGACGGAAAACCTCTTTTTAGCCACGAATGAACACGAATGTACGCGAAAGGGGCGGCCGGGGCACCCGCCGTCGGCGGAAGTCAGGAGGGGAAAGGGAAAAGGCTGTGAAAAGATGTCGGCGGTCGGCAGTCGGCAGTCGGCGGTTTCAATTCAACCTTACAGTGGCATAAATTCGGGGCCGGCGGCCTCAAGAAAATCCGCCACACG
>CAYYSS010000457.1:0-2257 GCA_964474325.1 uncultured Nitrospirota bacterium | reverse complement strand
ACCGCCGTATGCGAAAAGTGTATGGCGGAGGTCGAGGACCGGTCCGACAGGCGGTTCCGTTATCCGTTTACGAACTGTACCCACTGCGGACCACGGTACACTCTGACGCGGGCACTTCCCTATGACCGGGGCAACACATCTATGCATGTGTTTACCATGTGTCCGAGCTGTCAGAGCGAGTATGACGATCCCGCCGACCGGCGCTTTCACGCCCAGCCGAATGCCTGCCCCCGGTGTGGTCCGGCCCTTGAGGACGGGGAGGGCCGGACGGGCGAAGATGCCCTTCGGGAAACGGTTGAACGCCTGCGGGAGGGGAACATCGTTGCTATCCGGGGTGTCGGCGGATTCCATCTCTGTTGCGACGCCGGGTCTGCTCCGGCGGTCAATACCCTGAGAGAGCGGAAACGGCGTTCCAATAAACCGTTTGCGGTAATGGCGGCGGATCTGGCGGCCGTCGAGGAGCTTGCGCAGGTAAGCGAGGCGGAGAAAAAACTCCTCCTTTCCCCGGAGGCCCCGATCGTGCTCCTTCAGACCCGGCGGGAGAGCCCTCTGGCGGAGGGGGTTTCCCCGGGCTGCGGTGACGTGGGGGTGATGCTCCCCTATACGCCGCTTCACCGGCTGCTTTTTCAGACAGGTACGCCGCCGCTTCGTTACCTCGTCATGACCAGCGGCAACCGGTCCGAAGAACCGATCGCGGCGACCGACGGGGAAGCGGAAGAGCGGCTCGGCCATCTCTACGATTACCGCCTGTCCCATAACCGGGACATCCTTATGCGGGTCGATGATTCCGTGATGCGCGTTGCCGGCGGGAAGCCGCGGATGATTCGCCGGGCCCGGGGGAGTGTTCCCGGAGGGATCCCGTTTCCCGCCGCCGGTCCGGCGATCTTTGCCGCAGGGGCTATGCTGAAAGGGACATTTACCCTGGCGGACCGGGGTAACGCGGTCGTCAGTCAGCATATCGGCGACCTGGAGAGTGAGGCGTCCATGGCGTTTTACGAAGAAACCCTGGCCCACCTTGGTTCGCTTTACCGCATCCGCCCCCGGATCGTGGCCCATGACCTGCATCCTGATTACGCCTCGACACGTTTCGCTCTCGCCTTCGCCCGCAAAACCGGTATTGAAAAAGAGCATATCTACGCCGTCCAGCACCACCTTGCCCATATCGCTTCGGTTATGGCGGAGTGGGGGCTGGAAACGCCGCTCATCGGTATTGCTCTCGATGGGACGGGCTACGGTACCGATGGTACGGTCTGGGGTGGTGAATTCCTGTACGTGGGGCCCGAAGGTTGGGCGAGAAAAGGGCGCCTGAGGCCCATGCCCCTTCCCGGCGGCGACGGTGCGGCCCGCTACCCCTGGCGGATGGCCGCGGGGCTCCTCCGGGAACTATACGGGTCTGCGGCGGGTGAGATAATCGAACGGCTCGGATGGACCGGCCGCCGGGGCCGGGATGTCCTGGACAACGTCCTCCGGCTCTCCGCGGGAACATCGACCCTGCGTACCTCGAGCGCCGGTCGGCTATTTGACGGTGTCGCGGCCCTTTTGGGTATCTGTTTCGTCAATACCCATGAAGGCGAGGCCGCCATGGCTCTGGAGGCCCGGGCGCGGGGCAACGGGCTGAGGGAGGCATATCCGGTTGTTGTCCGGGAGGACGGCGTGGACGGGGTTTCCGAGATCGACTGGCGCCCGTTCGTCCGGCGCATCGTTGAGGATGTACTCGCCGGACGCGATAAAAACGTGGTCGCGTCCCGTTTCCACGAAACGCTGGCCCGGTCTGCGGCCGCCATGGCGACGGGTCTTGTCGAGCGCCTCGGAACCCGCCGGGTGGTCTTAAGCGGCGGCGTGTTTCAAAACAGGATTCTCCTCGAACGTGTCGAAAGCATTCTCGCGGCGAAAGGGTGCCGGGTCTACAGTAACGAGCGGGTTCCGGCAAATGACGGCGGCATTTCCCTCGGCCAGGCGTACGCTGTGCGCTTGGGCATATGCAGGGGGCGGGAACGTATCCTATAAAGGGTATCGCGGGTTGAATCCTATCCGCGGACGGTGAGTACCGATGGAGGCGGGAATGGACAAGACGGAAGCCGCACGGCTTATCGAGGCCATAGAACATAACGCGGAAGGCGGCGCGCGACTCATGGAGGTTTGCGGAACCCATACCGTGGCCTTTTTCCGGACCGGGGTGCGCTCCCTCCTTCCCCCCACCGTAACACTGTTAAGTGGTCCGGGATGTCCGGTCTGTGTAACCGCGATCGAAGACGTG
>CAYYSS010000456.1:0-2281 GCA_964474325.1 uncultured Nitrospirota bacterium | reverse complement strand
ACTCGGTATGAACCTGGCCCATGGGGGGCATCTGTCCCACGGGAGCAAAGCCAATTTCTCGGGTAAGCTCTATCGCGCGGTGAGTTACGGGGTGGATCGGGAAACGGGCCGGATCGATTTCGACGACGTTCGCAGAATCGCCCGCGAGGAAAAACCGCGCCTCATCATCTGCGGCTACAGCGCCTACAGCCGGATCATCGATTTCCCCGCGTTTGCCGAGATCGCCCGGGAAGTGGGGGCCTTTCTCCTGGCGGATATCGCCCATATCGCCGGGCTCGTGGCCGCCGGGGTCCACCCGTCGCCGTTTCCCCATGCGGATTTCGTGACTACGACGACCCATAAGACTCTGCGGGGCCCACGGGGCGGCATGACCATGTGCCGGGCGGAATTCGCGAAGAAAGTGGACAAAGTCGTTTTCCCGGGGATTCAGGGCGGCCCCCTTATGAATGTGATCGCGGCCAAGGCCGTGGCCTTCAAGGAAGCCCTGACGGAGGATTTCAGGTTATATCAGCAACAGATCGCCGTCAACGCACGGGCACTGGCCCGGGAACTCACCGCCCGGGGCTACGAGATCGTATCGGGGGGTACCGACAACCACCTCATGCTGGTGGATCTCCGGAATCGGGGTTTGACCGGCAAGGCCGCCGAGGAAGCCCTGGACCGGGCCGGCATTACGCTTAATAAAAACGGAGTCCCCTACGACAACCAGCCCGCGACCGTAACCTCGGGTATACGCATCGGCACCCCGTCGGTTACCACGCGGGGGATGAAAGAACCCGAGATGGCCGTTATCGCAGACCTCATCGACCGGGTCCTGTCCGCAGTGGATAACGCTGACACGATCGCTCAAGTCAGGGAGGACTGCCGTGCCCTCTGTCGCAGTTTTCCTATCTACTGATCCCGCCCCGGAGGGGTCCGCCGGACCGTCGCGACCGTGAAGTGCCCCTTCTGCAGCCACCAGGAAGACAAGGTCATCGACTCACGGACGATCAAAGACGGCGATGTTATCCGACGGCGGCGGGAGTGCCTCGGATGCACCTCCCGTTTCACGACCTACGAGCGCATTGAGGAAATCCTCCCCCTGGTAATAAAAAAAGACGGGCGCCGGGAACCGTTTGACCGCCACAAGATTCTCCAGGGCCTCCTGCGGGCGTGTGAAAAGCGGCCCGTCAGCGCCGAACGGCTCGAGGAAACGGTCTCGGAGGTGGAGCGATCATTCCAGGACTCAGGGGAAAAGGAAGTGCCTGCGTCCCGGATCGGCGAAGATGTAATCGCGCGGTTAAGGGATTTGGACGAGGTAGCCTACGTACGGTTTGCCTCGGTGTACCGTTCGTTTCGCGACATCAACGAGTTCATGGACGAACTCCAGGGTCTGCTCAACGCGAACCGTAGCGAAACCGATTCGAAGAACGGCCAGCCGGGGACGTCGCCTGAAGGGCGCGAGTCGGGCCGGTAGTCCTGCGGCGGGTCACCCGTTAGAGTTCACCGTTCAAGGCCCGCACATCCCCTATAACCGCCTCGACGAGGCGGTCGTGTTTTTCCCCTGTCGGTCGTCCTCCACTGCCATGTTTTCGTCGGTTGTACGTCTACGAAAATCGCTGCGCAAGTCACCCATCAGGATCAAGGCCTTTCAGGTTACGGATTCGCACCTGAGCAAACGCACGTCCCGCCCCCTTGACCTGAACCCCGATATAGGGGTATAAAAGCACGTCTCAAAGGGGGCTTCCGAAGCCGGGGCTTCGGACCGGTTTTCTCAAATTCGGAACATGGAAGGACGGCGCGTATCGGGCTCATGAAGAGGCGCGATGGTTTTGATGCGTTTTTGTTGCGAGGGCGATTGTCGTCTGACCATCCTCCCAACTATTCCGCCACTCCATTCCTGCCGCAAAATATTGTTGCTGATGCTACACCATACCGGTGTGGGGCCAACGGTCTGATGGGATGCGGCGAGGCCAGCCGACGGAGATTGTTTCCAAAGCACGAGTTTCCTGGCTTGGCAACGTTCCCGACACCACTTGGAAGAGGATTCCTTTTCGTTTTCGACCGGGAAGTAGCGTATTCGATGTGAGACCGCACGATGATCCTCCGATCAAAAAACTATTTTGGCAACAGCCTGTCCGGGGTTGACCCCATCTTTTCGGAAGACATAAAACACTTGCCGCCCGGTACGACCGTGAGCCGGACCGTCAGCGATGACACCCTCCCCGGCGGCCCGAGGGAAAAAACGATCATCTGGCAGGCCCCCTTCGACAGGCCCGACCGAGAGAAAGACTACCGCCTC
>CAYYSS010000455.1:0-2294 GCA_964474325.1 uncultured Nitrospirota bacterium | reverse complement strand
AGAAGGCCTCCCGGGCGGAGGCCAGGTTCCCGCTTGCGACCTTCTCACGAACCCGGGCAAGGGCTGTATCGAGTTCGGTGTGATCAACCCGTGTCGGGGCCCAATCCGGATCCGCGTCGGCTTTTTCCGGAGCAGGGGTCTGCGCGGACGCCGGCTTGTCGGCGGCGGCCTCCCGGGCCGCAATTTTCCGGCGGATTTTCCGGGCCCAGTGGAAACGCGGGTAGATATCCAGCGCCTCGGCCAGGTATCGCCGGGCCGCGGCGAAGTCTTCGGTCCGGGCCGCTGTTCTGGCTCTGTCCACTAAGGCGTCCGCGCGGGTGTAGATACGACGGCTTTTATCGATAGCCGTCCGGGTTTCGTCCCGGCAGGCACCGAGGTCGAGCCCCTCCGCCTGTTTCACGGCGGGCAGATAGTCGCCCGCCCGGTGGAGAGCAATGATCGTATCGCAGACGGGAGGGACCGGGCGGGGGATCGCGGTCCGTCGTATCTGCGTGGCGCAGGCCGATGCCGACACAAGGACGAGAATCAGGGCAACGCGGTACTTCAAGCGGCGGCGGCGCGGTGATCGGCGCAGATTTGGTCGATGGTACCCGCGGCGTTGCACGCGAGAAAGGCGTCGACCACGGACGGATCGAATTGAGAGCCCCGCGCGGAACGAACCCGCCGGACGGCCTCGTCTTTCGGCAGGGCCCCTCGGTAGGCTCGGGTCGTGGTCATGGCATCGAAGGCATCCACGACCGCCAGGATACGCGAGGCCAATGGAATGTCTTTATCGGCAAGGCCGTCGGGGTAACCCGATCCGTCGTAATATTCGTGGTGGTGGCGGACGTAGATCCCCACTCTCTCCATAAAGGAGAGCCTGCTGAGAATGTGGGAACCGATCTCGGCGTGGCGGCGCATACCTTCTTTCTCGGGCAGGGCAAGGGGGCCCTGCTTCCCGAGGATGGCTTCGTCGATCCCGATCTTTCCCACGTCGTGCAATATCGCGGCCAGTTCCAGTTCCTGGAGGTCTGATTCCGAAAGTCCTATGCGCTCCCCGATCGCCCGGCAGATACGGCCCACCCGTTCGCAGTGCCCCCCGGTGTACGCGTCCCGGGCCTCGATAGCCGCGGCCAGCGCGCTCACGGTCTCACGGAAACTGGCTTCGAGGCGGTCCTGCCCCTCTTCGAGTTTCGCCATCATGCGGTTAAACTCCCGGGCAAGGCTCCCGATTTCGTCCCGGCCGAACCCGCAGACCCGGGCCGTGAGGTCCCCGTCGGCGACGTGCCGTACGACTCCGAGAAGGTCTTCAAGTTTGCGAACGTGAAAACCCGAGAGGTAGACGATGCCGGCGATACCCAGTACAAGGGTGCCGGTAAGGGAGAGAAGGAGTTTGTCCAGGGTACGTTCGACGACCGACGTGATCGAGCCCTCGTCCAGCGCGACCACGGCCTCGCCGATCCGTATGCCGTCGACGACTACGGGCGCCGTATTGAGCAGGCCGCCGGGGTTCTCGGTCGGGTCGATATTCTTGCCGCCCGGGGCAGTGCGTGAATCATAGACGACTCTGCCCCGGTGGTCTCGAAGCAGGGCGTACCGGACGTCGTCGGCCGATGCGGCCGATTCAACGGCCGGCACAACGCCGAGGAGGTTGGCGCCGAGGAGCGGTTCCCGGACATTGGCGGCCAGGGTTTCGGCAAGGATCCGCGCCCGTTTGTGAACCTCGTTTTCGAGGAAGCGGCTTTCGTAATGTATGAGTCCGGCGCCCACGATTGACAGCAGTACGGTCAGGAGAATCGTAAACGACAGGGCGACCTTGAACCGGAGCGGAATTCTCATTCGTTTTCGTTTGTAATTTCGTCGGTAATATTTTATGTATCGTGTCGGGCCGAATCGCGGGTTCCTGTGGATTGCTCGAGCGCCGGGCGGATTGTCCAGACCGGTCGGTCTGGGCGTATCCACACCCCGAAACCGGCTTCTGACTATACCATTTATGACCCTGCCTCTGAAATACGCGACCGCGGGGGCTCTTATGCCGGCATCGGCGCGGGAGTGGTCAATAACAACCGCAACTCACAAATAGGTTGATGTTTCAGCCACGAATGCACACGAAGTGCTGCGACGAAAAAAGATGGAAGGCGCAGGCGAGAAAGGCGAGGGGGGAGGAGAGAGGCCGAAGGCGGGTGCCCGGCCCTTCTCGCGGCAATTCTTCTGCAACAACAGGGTTAAGGGTTACCCCGCGGTCCCTCACGTCTTCCGTGATCCTGACCTGGATTCCGCGATAGCCCGGAGAAATTGAGACGCCTCGTCCGGGG
>CAYYSS010000454.1:0-2308 GCA_964474325.1 uncultured Nitrospirota bacterium | reverse complement strand
AGCTACTCCCCAACCCTGCGGGAACCGCGCCAGGTATCGACTCTACTAAATTCGGTGCCGGCGGCCTCAAGAAAATCCGCCACACGGCGTTCTTATTGGTTGAAACGGCGGGGGAGCGCCGGATTTCGTGCCGATCCCGGAAGGCACGTTCCGTGGCGTATACCATACCGTGTTCGGACCCTGTCGCCGTTTCAGGAGTGCTGTAGCCGTGCGTATTTTCTTGATTCCACCGGCCCCTTTTCCGGGAAATTTCTGCAACGTTAGGGTAAACTCACTACATCCCGGCACATGGAAAAACCCACGATTCTCGTAATTCGCTTGAGCGCCATTGGCGATGTGGTTATGGCAACGCCGGTTGCCGAAGGACTCCGGCGCCGGTATCCGGACGCTACGATACACTGGCTCGCGGAGCCCGCGGTCCTGCCGGTTCTCGAGAATAATCCATTTGTGGACCGGGTGATCGTGTGGCAAAAAGCCCGGCTCAAGGCCGACCTGCGGGGGGGGCGTTTTATCCGTGCCTTCCGTTCACTTCGCGATCTCCGGGACACGCTCCGGCGGAACCGTTACACGATGGCCCTCGATCTGCAGGGACTCCTGAAGAGCGGATCCATGGCCCGCCTGAGCGGGGCGCCCGTGCGTGTCGGACTCGGTTCGAAGGAAGGAAGTGGGATCTTCATGACGCGGACCGTGGACCGCCCCCCGGACGACCCGATGATAGGGTCGGAATATCTGATGCTTCTCGAGTCTCTCGGGTGCGACACAACCGGTCTTTCCATGACCCTCGCCGTGAGCGATCGGGAGAGAAGTGATGCGTCGGCCCTCCTCCGGAAGTGGGGGGTTACGGCCGATTACGCCGTGTTCGCCCCTTTTACGACCCGGCCTCAGAAACACTGGCGGGAAGATCGGTGGCCGGACGTGGCGCGGCTGATACGGAGGGAAATGGGAATCCGCACCGTTATATTAGGCGGACCCGGCGATCAGGATGCCGCTGAACGGATCCGGGCGGCGGAGCCGGACGTGATGGTAAACGGGGCGGGACACACCACATTGAGACAGGCCTTCGCCCTTATCGCCGGGTCTGCGTGTTTTGTCGGCGTGGACACGGGTCTTACCCACGCGGCGGTGGCCCTGGGTGTTCCGACAACGGCCATATTCGGTGCAACCCGGCCCTATCAGGAGACCGGGTCCGGGAATACGACGGTCCTGTATCACCCACGGGAGTGTTCCCCCTGCCGCCGGGATCCGACGTGCGGCGGCGCATTCGACTGCATGGCGGCCGTGACGGCCGACGAGGTGATGCGCTCCGTGGAAAAGACCGTGAACGAGGGGCGGACAGGCTCGTGAAGACGGTTCACGTGGAGGCCGGGCGCAACCTCTACGGCGGCGCTCTTCAGGTGCTCTACCTCCTCAAGGGCCTTCGCGACCGCGGTGAAACGCCGGTCCTCGTATGCCCCCGCGACAGCGCCGTATCCCGGGCGGCTCTGCGGGCGGATCTCCGGGTCCATGGGATTGCCATGGGCGGTGAGGCGGATATCGGCCTGATAACCCGCCTCCGCCGGATTATCCGGGCCGAGCATCCGCAGTTGGTCCACTGCCACAGCCGGCGGGGTGCGGATCTCTTCGGCGGTATTGCGGCCCGGCGGGAATCGGTTCCCGCGGTGCTGACGCGCCGGGTGGACAACCCGGAACTGCGTTGGCTTGTGCGCTATAAATACGGACTCTACGAGCGGGTCGTGGCGATCTCCGACGGAATCAGGGCGGCTCTCATGCGAGACGGCGTCCCGGCGGACCGTATAACCCGGGTCTGGAGCGCGGTGGATACTGAGCGTTACCGGCCCGGGGGGGACCGGGCGTGGTTTGCGAACGAATTTTCCATTCCGGCGGATGTTCCGGTGGTCGGTATGATCGCCCAGTTTATCGAGCGGAAAGGGCATCGCGTCCTGCTTGACGCCCTTCCGGAGATTCTGTCTGCCGAGCCGGAAACCCGTGTCGTACTCTTCGGCAAGGGGCCTCTGGAGGCCGGTTTTCGGACCCTGATCCAAAAGCGGGGCCTGGGCGAACGGGTATGTTTCGCAGGTTTTCGGGACGATCTCTGGCGGATTATTCCAAACCTGGATCTCGTGGCGCATCCGGCCTTCCTCGAGGGCCTCGGAGTTTCGCTTTTACAGTCCGCGGCGTCGGGTGTGCCTGTTGTCGGGTCCCGGGCCGGGGGGATTCCGGAAGTGGTGCGGGACGGCGAAAGCGGCATACTCTTCGAGCCCGGTGACGCGGCGGGTCTGGCCAGGGGAGTAATCGGGCTTATCAAGGA
>CAYYSS010000453.1:0-2317 GCA_964474325.1 uncultured Nitrospirota bacterium | reverse complement strand
GGCGGAATTTCCGCGAAAACGTGGCAGGGTGGATCGACGAGCTTGGAGGGGGCAGGGGTATGCACTGGAAGGGGAATTACTCGTCCTGGATCAAACAGAAACAGGAACGCTTGTCCCGGGAGGAAAAGGCGGAGAGCAAACGGAAGAAGACCCTCCAGAGGGACCTCGAGTGGATCCGCATGAGCCCCAAGGGCCGGCACGCCAAGGCAAAGGCCCGGATCAAGTCCTACGAAAGCCTCCTGAACAAAGGGGCCGAGGCCCGGGCGGAAGACCTGGAGATCTACGTTCCTCCCGGTCCCCGGCTTGGGGATGTGGCCGTAGAGGCCCGGGGGGCTTGCCAAAGCGGTCGGAGAACGGCTCCTTTTTGAAAACCTGGACTTTACGATCCCGCCGGGTGCGGTCGTGGGGATAATCGGACCGAACGGAGCGGGAAAGACGACCCTGCTTCGTCTGATTACCGGCCAGGAAAAGCCCGACGCGGGTGAAATACGGCTCGGCGAAACGGTTCAACTCGCCTACGTGGATCAGAGCCGTGCCGCCCTTGACCCTGAAGAGACGGTGTGGGAGGCGATCTCCGGGGGTAACGACACGATCGAACTGGGAAAACGGGAGGTGAACTCGAGGGCTTATGTTTCCCGGTTTAATTTCTCGGGCTCGGACCAGCAGAAAAAGACCGGGGTTCTTTCGGGCGGCGAGCGCAACAGGGTGCATTTGGCCCGGGTTCTGAAGTCCGGCGCGAACGTGATTCTGTTCGACGAGCCCACGAACGATCTGGATGTAAACACCATGCGGGCCCTTGAAGAGGCAATCGATAACTTCGCCGGATCAGCCGTGGTTGTAAGCCACGACCGGTGGTTTCTCGACAGGCTCGCAACCCATATCCTGGCGTTTGAAGGAGAAAGCGACGTCGTCTGGTTCGACGGCAATTACAGCGAGTACGAAGCCGATCGGAGAAAACGCCTCGGGTCCGCGGCGGATATTCCGAAACGGATCAAATACCGGCAGTTTACGCGTTAGCTCCGCCGAATCGGCCTGCCCGAGGCCGGCGGGATATGGGAAGTCCCGGCGGACGGATCCTGGTGGAACGAAGAAGCGGAACCACGGAGAACACGAAGAAAAGAGTCCTTGAATCCTTTTCTCCTCCCTTCTTCGTGCCCTTCGTGGTAAATCAGCCTTTTCCCGGGAACCGGCACAACGGCAAAGATTGAACTTAAAAGCCTGGAAGAACTCTCCCTACAGACTTTCCCCATCCCTGCGGGAGAAAAGAATATGCCCGTGCTCCCATTGGAGGGGGGGTGGAGGGAAGGAGCACGGGCACTGCTTGCTACGCCCTTATACTGCACAACAGGTGTGAACGTACTATGGGAAAACTGTGGAAAAATTGTGAATTATCGTTCTTGCTGTATCTGCGGGCCGCAGGCGGCCGGCATTCCATTAACCGGACGCTCAGTTGGCCCGGGCGTTGGTGTCTTTCAGTATGTAAACAGGGCTGGGTGTATCGGCCAGGGCCTTTTCCATGCCGACGAGAAAGCCGGTTTCCAAATCGTAATACCACGCGGCGCGCAACAGGGCGATGTTGGCCCGGACGACACCTGTTTCCCAGTTTCGCCACCGTTTGATCTCCCGGATATCGTCGAGGCCGCTGCCTTTCTTCCGGTCCTTCTTCGACCGCCATATGAACGTGGCCTCGCCCCAGAGGATCTTTGTCCCGTCGGCGGAACGCAGATAACTGTCAACCAGCGGGGGACCCGTGAGGAAGGCATCCGGCCGAAGGCCGCAGGTCGGCGGATCGAACGTGACCCTAAAAAGGTCTTTTTCGTCCGCAGCGAAGCTTATCCGACAGCCGGAATCGGATCCCGGTATCTCGTAATCGAGATAAAGCCCGTCGAAAACGGGAGGTGGGCCGCTCGAGCAGGCGGGAAGCAGGGCCGCGATCAGAAGACAGCCGAAAACCGCGTACCCGAGGGGCTTCACCGTCGCACTCCGTTCCTGAGAGTGGAATTTGCCATCTGGAGAACCATATTATACGAATAGGGGCGGGATCTCAACCGGTTTTTTCGGAAAAGGACGGCGGGTTTTCCGATAAAATAACGGAAAACGCGGCTCGGGCCGGGCAGAGAAGGTGCACGGGGGGGAGTTTTCTTATTCGTTTTCCCCGGAGGAATCAGTGAGGAAGAAGGGACACTTCGGGTGCCCGGCTTCCGGGGCCGGGACGGCGGTGTCGGCGCCAAGAAGAAAGATCTCCGTCCGGGGAAACTCGATGGGGCGTTTCGACCGGGCGGGTACGCGGCACCCGGGGCGCATAACGGGGAAGGAG
>CAYYSS010000452.1:0-2326 GCA_964474325.1 uncultured Nitrospirota bacterium | reverse complement strand
TTTTTTTGATCCCACCGGCCCCTTCTCCAAGAATCTTTTGCAACGTTAAGGTAAAGAAATTAATCCCGCCGGTGGGTTTAATTCCCCGCGGCTTGCCGCGAACAAAATGGTCGGCTATGAAAATCGATACGCCCCTGCTTGCGGCGGGGCAGTTCATTCCGGAAATTTCACCCGATCCCGCTCCGCTCGGATTAACCTGGCACGCACCCGCCGGCGGAGTTTGAATACCAGGACGGAAAGGGTCATCCAGAGGAGAAAGTCACCAATGATAATTAACACGGGTTGATTCCCTTCTTCGCGAGTCCGGCCTATCCTTTTTATGTCAGGCCGCGTGGGTGAGAGACGGTTCTTCTGCGGTTACGTTGATCCGCACCATTTCCCTGATAGGACGCTCCGGCCTGAGCGAGGCAACAACGGCGGAGAGCTGGGTCCCCCGGTCCATCAGAATGGCCGGCAGAGTGTTGTAGCGGCGGGGTATAGAGCCGAGTTTCGCCCCGTTTTCGGCGTACACGTCGATGGCGTTCGGGTCGCGGCGATCGCCGGGTTTCCTGACGAGCCACAGGCGGTCGCCCGGCCGGAGGCCGCGGACGAGAACCGGTCCCCAGTGGAACTCGAAGCCCGCCACCGGGCATTCGCAGATGGTGCGGGTTTGGGGTACGGTGTTCGGCATGGCCCAGGTTGTGTCCGATAGTATTTGTGCGTTCATGACAGTCCTCCGTTCAATGTTCTTATGCATAAGATAACCAGGGACGTGGGACATCCAGTGTCCTACGTTAGAAAAAAAATTCAAAGACCCGGGCATAAGGCTGTTGCCGGTCCGCCTGCTTGCCATCGTGCGCCCGAAGGCCCGACCCGGCCGAAGGCGGGGCGGGTCCAGGCTAAAGTATCGCGCCGAATGGCCGAAACAGGGACGTGCAGGCCCCGAATATCGAGCAGGGAGCGTCGGATGATGAGCGAACGAGAGAGAGTTGCGGTTGTCGACGGTGGACGGCGGTCGGGAACGCTCGTCATTGCGTCCGGGGAACAGGCGGGGCTGAGCGTCGATTCATTCCCGTCCCTGCCGGACGCCCTGGACGCAATGGAATATCTTCAATACGATGCCGTGGTCGTAACCGCGGACCTCCCCTGTGGCGGGACGGTACAGGGCGGGGTGACGCGACTCAAGACAACTCATCCCGAGGTGTTAGGTGCGTTTCTTCTCGGAGACGATCTTGAGCAAAGTGATCTCGGGTTCGACCTAAACGAGCAGTTCATATGCATGGCGGAACCCCGGAGCAGGCGGGACGCCGATCTTGTCCTCTCCGTTATCCGGCGCATCGCGTCCGAGCGAAGAGAACTTCGGCGGAGTGCCCGGGAAATCCAGGGGGCGACCGGTGCGGCACAGGCATTCATGCAATCGCACCAGGAACTCGCCGGGATCGTACACTGCGGCCAGGAAATTCAGGGTGAACTGGATCTCGAACGGGCCTGTGAAAAGATCACAACCGCCCTCGAAGGCCTTGGTCTTGAATCGTCGATCCACTTCGTCGAAGAGGCCGATGTTGCTGAGTACAAGCAGATAGCCGCCGACCCGGAACGGCATCTGGAAGTGGAAGGTTCGTCGGCCAGACTCTACTTTGCCACGGGTGCGTTTGCCGGACGCATCGACGTTCGCGTTTCAAGCGGCGAACGTTTCGACATGGACCGGTACGGCGATCTCCTCCATCTTGTGAGAAACCAGCTCCTTGCCTTTCTCGAACGACTTGGAAGCCTGGAGGAGCGGGAAAAGCTCCTTTCCGGGTATAAGGCGATTCTCGATAAACTTGAAGCGATCATCGAAGCGTCCGACGTGTCGGGAAAGACGTCCATGATCAGGAAAGAGCTGGAAAACGATACGGAAAACATCTTTAACCTGCTTGACAGGATGCGTGAGACTACCTCGGAAGAGATGGTCCCTTGGCTCGACCAGGTGGAAATGAGCCTCCAGTTTTCCGACCGAGTGTCCCAGCAGATAAATGCCTTGGCGGGGGTGATACGGGAAATCCTGGCAGTCATGCGCCCCGAGGAAGACACAGCCGCCACGGAAGAGAACAAAATATCCAGCAATAGCGTACTTGAGCCCGCGGAAAAACGTCAGGAAGCGGACGCCATCCTGGCAAGTCTCGGGCTCTAATTCGTTACGGTACGGGAAACTCCCCCCACCGGTCAGCGATCTGTTATGCCGCTGTACGGTTAGTAATAAACCCTATTATCGCAAAAGAATTGCCCCGTATTTTATGCTACTGCAAGGTAAACCTTACAGTGGCAGTGTGCCGTGCAAAGGCACGGTCTTTCAGTGGGTGAAATT
>CAYYSS010000451.1:0-2328 GCA_964474325.1 uncultured Nitrospirota bacterium | reverse complement strand
CCGCCCCGCAACACGAAGACCTTGCCGCCCTGTTTGCTGTCCGGCGGCGGCAGCACGACCACCACTCGGCCGGCTCTGGCGTCGGCCGTGTCAATCACGTGACGTCTGCCTGCCTGCCCGATCGCCACCCGGCCCCGGCCGGGGCCGGTGAGGAGTTCAACGCTCACGCCGAGGTCAAGCATATCGATCCCCGCTTCCAGGGATTCACCCGAAGCGGCGACACCGTACCCCCCCCGCCTTCGCATCTCCACCCGCCCGGAACGATTGTGCCTTCGAAAGGTCCCTTCCACACGGGGAGGGAACTCGAGTGGATGCCGACTACACTCACCGGCTTATCGTCCAGCGCGGTCAGGAGAATCCTCCGCTCCGCCGTCCGGGGGGCAAAGGGGATAAAAACGATCGCCACCGCCGTGATCGCCACGCACGCGGCCAACCAAGCGACGATACCGGGGGAGGGAGGCGCCGGTACCGCCGAAGACGGGTAGTTTCGCCGCATTAATCCCGGCACGGCGACAAGAGCACCCGTATAGGCCGCGAACCCGCTCCAATAAAAATATCGATATTCGGAAGAAACGCTGATGGGAAAATAGGTCAACAGGTAGACAAGTCCCGACATAGTAACGGCCAGCGCCAGAGACCCGGTCCGGCTGCCCCGCAGGGGCGAGAAAATTACGAGAAATACGGTGGCGATCGAGAGCAGAACAAAAACCCAGGGCCTCCCGAACTGAGTATTTACCCTGGATTCTGTATATGCGCGGGCCCATCGCGTCGTCGGCCGGGGGGGATCGTCGGCTACCCGCCAGCCCCAGGGATTCTTCTCCTGAAAGGGCATTGTCCGGGAATTCGGGTCGAACATGCTCTGCCGGAAACTCGCGTCCAAAATACGGAAATACGCAACCGGATGGGCTGTCACAGCCTTGAGCCATGCCCGCGTCAGGGCCGGGGTTCCCCACAGACGCTGTCGCTTGAGTCCCTGATAAATAAACCCGCACGCCCCAAGCCAGGCGACATCCCACTGCAGGGGCGTATAGCAGGATTCGACAATATGCTGCGATTCGAACGCGTTCCACTCGCCGGGAAACAGGTTTTCCCCTTCGTAATAGGAAATGCCGAGAAGGTTGTAAGTCTTCATGCCGTCGACAGCGCCGGCAGGTTTCACCTCCATCGCGGCGTTGCCTGCTTTATATAAGAGCGGCATGGCGATCAGGAGAGCGCAACACAGGATGAGGTTTTTCTTCGTTCCCCGCGCTGCGTTCGCATAGAGCAGAAGGGGGATCAGGCCGAAAACCGCATTGATGCGAGTCAGAAAAGCAGCGACAACGAGTACGTTGGCCAGGATTCGGAAGCCCGTTCGGCAAGCGGCTGAAAGGCGGGGGGAGCGGGCAAGGAAGGCCGCCGCGACTGATCCGGTCAGCCACGCCGCAAGCAGCGCATCGACATGCACGTGCCCGAGAAAATTATACATTCCCGGGAGAAAAGGTACGGTCACGAGCAAGCCTGAGCCCACACCGAGCGCAGGCCTCAAACCAATCGCCAATAAAGCGAACGATCCCCAAATAAGTACGTTCACGAGAACGACATACCCGAACGGGTTCGGAATAACCTTGAGGATGGCCGCCATGAGGAACGCAACCCACGGCGAGTGCCAATCGTCGTAGGGAATCAGGCCCAGGGCCTGTTTGATCTGGTAAACCGAATCGGGATTAAGATATCCCGGATACGATGCGTGGAGCGTGAAGCCAAACCCCAGCAGGGCGAAAACGGCAACGGCGGCATTAAATAACGCGGTGCTCCTTCGGCGGCGGCCACCTTCCATTTTCTGCCGGGCTCACTCCCCCGCGAACCGCGAACCCGGGTTGCAGTCCACGGGCCCCGCGCCGGCGGCGAGGTAATGAAGGTGCCGTGCTTCGCGCCGTCCCACGGTAACATTCTCGAGGATAAGTCCGGTCATGAAAAGAACGCCGCTCAGGATGACCATGCCCGTGCTCAGGATGGCGGTCGGGAAACGGGGAACGAGCCCTGTCCGAATGTAGGTCACGAAGATAGGAACACTGATGGCTACCGCCGCGCCGGCGAGGAGCCCGGCAATCGTCCCGTAGAAGCGGAACGGACGCTCGAGGGCGAAGAGCCGGAAGATCGTCTTCAGGATGCGAAACCCGTCGGTCCAGGTGCGAAGCTTGCTCTCGGATCCCTCCGGACGGGCCCCATAGGGAGTACCCACCTCCCCGCAGGGCATGCGGAGTTCGAGGGCGTGCATGGTCAGTTCGGTCTCGATTTCGAATCCCTTCGAACTCGCGGGAAAGGACTTTGCATAGCGCCGGGAGAAGG
>CAYYSS010000450.1:0-2340 GCA_964474325.1 uncultured Nitrospirota bacterium | reverse complement strand
TGGAAGACCGTGGGAGCATGCTTCTCGACGTATACGGATCGGGTTTCGTTCCGGATACGCTGTTTCTCTACTCGTCCACTCCCCGTGATACATCGATTACCGGGGAAGGAACGGGCGCCATGGCGCTCCGTGCGGAAGACACGGCGCTCCCGGGCACGTACCCGATCCGCGCGTTCAACCCTCCTCCGGGCGGCGGATACAGCCCGGGGGCCTTCTGGTTCCGGGTAACGCCGGCCAATAACCATCCGGTCGCCGTTATAAACGGCCCCTACGAAGGCACGGCGGGAACTCCCATCGACTTTTCCGCGTCCGGTTCGCTTGATCCCGACGGGGACGCCCTTGCGTACCTGTGGGATTTCGGCGACGGCACGACGGGGACCGGGCCGAACCCGGCTCATACGTATGCGACCCCGGGGACGTTCACGGTCACCCTTACGGTTTCGGACGGACGGGGCGGCGTTTCGACGGCCTCGACCGCGGTCGTTATAACCGATCCCCCGCACCCGACGGCACTGACCGTGACGTGTAGCGCGCATACGTTAAACGTGGGTGAAGAGACGGCCTGCACGGCCGTTGTCGCCTATTCCGACGGCTCGACCCGCGACATTACGGCCGAGGCGGCCTGGTCTGTCGGCGATCCGTCGGTGCTCGGCGTTATGCCGGGCGGAGTCGTCGCGGGGCTTTCGGAAGGAACCTCGACGGTGTCGGCCGCTACGGCGGACGGGATGTTTTCAGGTTCCGTACCGTTCACGGTCGTTTCCCCGGTTCTGCCCGAATCCATCACCGTATGGCCCGATACGGCCTCGATCCGGGTAGACGGCACGGTTGCCTTGAGGGCGGAAATACTCTATTCCGACGGTAGCCGGAGCGACGCGACGGCATCGGTCGGGTGGAGCATCGATAATCCGGCGGCAGCCGCCGTATCGGGGGGACTTGTTACGGGTATTGGCCCGGGCACGGCGACGGTCACCGCCGTCGATCCGGTCTCCGGGCTTACGGCGCGCGGCACGCTTACCGTACTTTCGGCCCCTGCCCCGGCACCGCTTACGGAAGACTCCTTCGGCAAACGGTACGAAGACCTGGTTCCGGCCGATGCGACGGTAGAGGCCTACGACGAACACCGTTTCGCGGTGGTAACGGGGCTGGTCGTCGACCGCTCCGGTGCATCGATCCCCGGCGTACGGGTCTCGGTCCACGAACACGCCGAATACGGTTCGGCGCTTACGGACCAGGCCGGCCGGTTCTCCCTTCCCGTCGAAGGCGGGGGTACGCTCACCATGGTCTACGAAGGCCCCGGCCTGATCACAAGCCACCGGCAGGTGCACGTTCCCTGGAACGATATCGCCGTAGCCGATACGGTGAAAATGCTGGCAATCGATCCCGTATCCACAAGGGTGACCTTCGACGGCAATCCCGGGACGGTGATTACCCACCGGAGTTCGGTAACCACCGACGAATTCGGCGGCCGTGCGTTGACCATGGTTTTCCGGGGCGACAACCGGGCGTTTGTGAAGAACCCGGACGGGACGGAGACGGAGATCGCGTCGTTTACGGCCCGTGCCACGGAATTCGACACCGAGGACGCGATGCCCGCAAAGCTTCCGCCGTCTTCGGGCTATACCTATTGCTCCGAGCTTTCGATCGACGAGGCGGAAAACGTCCGGTTCGAAAAGCCGGTGACGTTTTACGTGGATAATTTCCTCGGGTTTCCGGTCGGCATGATCGTTCCCGTGGGGTACTACGATCGCGACCGTGCGGTATGGGTGGCATCGGAAAACGGGGTTGTCGTCGAGCTTCTCGACACCGACGGCGACGGCGCGGTGGATGCGCTGGATACAACGGGCGACGGCGTGGCGGACGACCTGGACGGCGACGGCCTTTTCGCGGATGAAGTAGCGGGTGTCAGCGACCCGGCGGCCTATCCCCCGGGCATGACCCTCTGGCGTGTGGAGATAGACCATTTCACGCCGTTTGACTGCAACTGGCCGTACGGACCGCCGCTTGGCTCCACGGGACCAGACGGGCCCGGTGCAAGCGGAGGATCCGGTGGGCCGGGAGGTCCAGGCAACGGACCAGGTTACGGTCCTGATGGAGGGCCTACCGGAGGTCCCGGCGGTGGCGATCCGGAAAATGGTCCGAAAGAGAGACCCGAGGAAGACGAGCGCGATTGCATAAACTCCTACGTCGTGCACCGCGGCCGGGTGTTTCACGAGGATATTCCCATACCGGGAACAGATATGACGCTCCATTATTCGAGTAAGAGAACGGCCGGGTACCCGTCCGTTATAACAAATAAAGGATTAGTTCCGAGTCGCGGGACGCGTGCTCGGGACTAATCCA
>CAYYSS010000449.1:0-2344 GCA_964474325.1 uncultured Nitrospirota bacterium | reverse complement strand
AGAACGGTGGTCAACCCTGCTGTATTTTCTTGCGTCGGAAAGGAGATTCTCTGAGACTCGGACTGCGGTTGCCATAATTTAAGCCTCCTAAGCTGTGTGAATTGATGTTGCTATTTTAATTCACAACATAGCATTTTGCAACCATGAATCGTCGGTGGCTCTTCGGTCGGTCACTGCGGAGGCAAGGTTCCGGAGACCGAAGTATCCGATACTCTCTCCCCACGCAGAAGAGGGTTGGGGAAGATTTCTTCGATCATAAAATCCCCCCCGGTCCCCCGTTTTCAGATGAGCAGAACCGCTATGGTGGTACGGGAGCTTGCAATGCGATATAATGTCAATGACATCATATTGATGCAAGTGAGGTGACCCATGTCGCAGATTACGGCGCGGCTTTCAGACGACGTCCTTCGTTCGCTTGACCACGCGGCGAAGACGTTGAAGCGGTCCCGGGCGGAGATTGTCCGACAGGCGATCGAGTCGTACCTGGAAGATTTTGAAGATCTGCATGTTTCTCTCGGGCGGCTCCGTGACCCTGCGGATGAAACCATTGACTGGAGAAAAGCCCGGCGTGCGCTTCTCGATCAGGATTAAGAAAAGCGCATACAAGGAACTCGGAGGCGTAACGAAACCCGACAGGGAGCGCATCATCCGGGCCATCGACCGGTTAGCGGAACATCCTTATGCGGGACGGCTTCTCAAAGGAGACATGGCAGGGCTTCGCCGCGTCCGGGTAGGAGACTACAGGATCATCTACGAGGTTTTCGAGCGGCAGGTTCTGGTACTCGTCCTTCGCGTTTCACATAGAAGGGAATCGTATCGCTGATAACGACCGGGGGCGCACCCGACCCGAGACGTTCCTCTTTCGATCCGCGGAAGGCGGCTTTGCGGGGAAAAACCATCGCTTCTTTGGTATTGCACCGCCGCGGGCGGGGTCATTCGGCGGGTCCGCCTGCTTGACCCGCTCTACTGCAACTGTCCGGCCGGCCAAGGTCGGGTATGAGCGGGTCCGGCAGATTTCCGTTCTTTGCCCATCTATGGGAAGGAATACAAAAGACGGCAGGGCGTCCCGTCTCTCAATGAAATGTGGGTTTCACAGAGACTCTTCACCCGGTTGTCGCGCCCACACGCAACCGGGGTCTCGACCCCGCCGTCGATTCCATTATTCCGCGGCGCGTGAGGGAAAGCAAGTTCCGAGGATCAAGATCCGCCACGCCCCCTTCGACAAGCCCGACCGCGCGAAGGACTACCGCCTCGCCTGGGAAGTCTTCACATGACGAAAACCGAGCCGGTTGCAAGAAGAGGGGGAATCTGCGATCTTCAGGTGTCCCTCGATGTTTTATGGACTGAATCAGACATAGCGTCGCTGACATGCTCTTTCGGGCCTCAATTTGGTTCATGAAAGGGTTGTTCAGCAATCGCTATAAAGGTATAATATGGGCGTAACAGTTCACGTAAATACTGTCGTTTTTACGCTGAAAGTATACCATGACGCAAACATCAGGTATTGGAAAGGCTGATCGGGCGCGGCTTTCGGCCCTGCTTCGAAACACGAGCGGCACCATTACCGTTGCGCAGGCCGTGGAAGCTCTGGATGTTCCGGGCGATAAGGCCGCGCGGATACTTGCCCGCCTGGCGTCCCATGGCTGGCTTTCCCGCGTGCGCCGGGGGCTCTACCTGCCGGTTCCTCTCGAATCGAAGACCGCCGAGATCCCCCCGGAAGACCCGTGGATCGTTGCGGTCCGCCTGTTTTCACCCTGCTATATCGGCGGTTGGAGCGCGGCGTCCCACTGGGATCTTACGGAACAGATTTTTTCGGACGTACTGATCATGACCACCCGTAGACCGTCAAAAAGGCGGCAGGAGGCAGGCGGGATAAGGTTCCTGCTCCGGACCGTGCCGGAAGAACGCTTCTTCGGCCTGAAACCCGTGTGGCGCGGCCGGGCCAGGGTGCTGGTTTCCGACCCTTCGAGGACCCTTGTGGACATGCTGAACACGCCGGCCCACGGTGGCGGCATCCGCTCTGTCGCCGACATGATGGAGGCATACCTGCGGTCCGGGCGGAAGGACCTTTCGCGCTTACTCGAATACGCGGATCGCCTGGGCAAGGGGGCCGTGTTCAAGCGGCTCGGTTTCCTGCTGGAACGACTGGCCCCGACGGACGCGGATGTGATCGAGGCATGCCGGGATCGATTGTCGAGCGGGAACGCGAAGCTTGACCCTGCGTTGCCTGCGGACCACCTGATTACAAGGTGGCGCCTCCGGGTCCCGACCCGTTGGGCAGCGGAGAGTGTTGACCCTGTTGTTGCAAAAGAATTCCCGCGAAAGGGGCCGGTGGGATCAAAAA
>CAYYSS010000448.1:0-2353 GCA_964474325.1 uncultured Nitrospirota bacterium | reverse complement strand
GCCAGGCGGGCCCGGGCCGGGGCGTCGTGGATCTCGATTTTCAGCACTTGACTTCCTCCCGCGCCGGGGGGATAATGAGACAGTGAGCGTCGGCTGGGCCGCGGCATCCGTATACCGGCGCTTGCCGCCCAAGTCTCCGCGGGGCTTGAGGTCCCTTACTCCCTCCCATACACCAGTTTCCCTTCCCGTTGTTTCTGTAAGTAGTTGATGTTCCGTGGGGGGATGAAGGTCCAGGACTCCAGCTCCCCGTTTACCATGTTGGCTACCAAAAGAAGCCCCTGTTCTTTGCTCTCGTTGAGCCGGAACGCCTTGATGATGCGTTGCCGAATCACAAGCTCCTGCGTCCCTGTGTGACGTTCAAATGTTGCCCAGGCCTCGAAAGGGGTCTCGATCAGTTCCGGCAACAGGGGTAAGAATCGCGCGCGGGTCGGAGCTATGTGATTTCCAAGTACCCAGGCGTTGACATGTACGGGCTGCGCTCCTCCAGAGTTGCGCGGGGACCAGAGCACCACATCCTCCGCACCCAGGATCCTGCTTAACGCGCTCACTACTTCGGCGGCGGTTTTCGCCTTGGGGGCCAGGTCTGCTTTCGGTAGATCGAGTGGCACTTGCTCCGGCCTGCGGTTACTTTTCCAGTTCCCCGGCGTAAGCTTCTCCCATTCGCCGGGTATCTCGGCGCGGCTCGCGGCGATCTCGGCCGGTCCCATACCCCGGGCCTTGCCTACGTTATAATCGAATCCCGGATCAATGCCTAACGGAACATTGCCCCGGCGGGAACCGTCTCGACTTACCCATGAACGGCGCACCGGTTCCGGCGCCGTGTCCGGCCCGTCCTTGCCCATGCGCTCGAGGTCCCGGCGGCTGAGCGACAGCACCTTGCACTTACAGCCCCAACCGTTGGGCGGGTAGTGGGTGTTCCACCAGGGATCGTCCGCCCGGAGCACAAGCCCGTCCCATGCCAGGTGCTCGGGCCGGGGCACCACCGAATCGCCGTGGCGGTACATGAGGTAGGGCCTTAGCTTGAGGACGCCGGGGTCCGTCATCTGCTGCCACCGGCCCGCCGCGTAGGCCATGCGCACGTTGGTGTCGTAGATCACCCGGGTCCGCCAGCCCCGGCCGCCCTTATAGGACCAGCCGTGCCGGGCCACGATCTCGTCGAAGCGCTTGCGGAAATCCGCGATGGTCTCCCCGTCGGCAATGGCCGCATCCACGGCCGATCGGAAATCGGACAGCAGTTCGCTTTTCATCGCCCCGGCCACCACGAAGGAACGGGCGTGTTCCTCCTTCCAGATATCCGTCCACCGCCGGCTGCCGAGGTTCGTTTTTTGCCGGAGGTAGCCCACGGCCTCCTCGAAGGGCAGGCGGCTGTATTCCGATTCCGCGATCACTCGACCTCTCCTCCGCCCGCGAGCCTGGCCCCGGCAAGGGCCCGGGTCATTGCCTCGGCCAGGGAATCGGTCGGCAGGTCCGGGTAGAGTTCGAGGAGCCGGTCCCGCACCTCCGTGAGATCCCCGGCCTCGTCCACCAGCTCGCGGATCGTCGCGACCATTTCCGAGCCGTCGGCGGCCTCGATCCCTCGTTCGGCCCACCATGCGGCCGCGTCCGCGCCTCTCGGCTCGAAAAACTCCAGGTCGCGGTTTATAACACGTGTTACGGGTGTTACGCGGCCTCCGGCCGGACAAGGGGGCCGGTTTCCCGGGTGGAGGGCACATGGGGCGTCTCCGTGCGTCGTCCGCGAATGGGCCACCTGATCTCCTTCCGCCGCCGGCGGGCCTTCCCGGGGTCCCAGGGTCGGCTCGCCTTCCTCCGGTTTCGGAATGCCGAACCGGTCGTAGACGTGGCTCTCGGGAATGCCCCGGAACCCGGCGTCCTTGACGAGCACGCCGTAGACCTTGGCGGTCTTTTCCAGGTCCTCCTCAACTTCGTGGCGTAACTCTAATTTCGGGACCGCCGTGTCCGGCCCGAAGTTGTAGTAGACCCAGGGGGCGATCAAATGGAACTTGATCGTACGGGCCAGGGCCTTGGCGTCGGACTCCAGGAGATCCTGGCGGACGTCCTTGGCCTGGTCCTCGCCGCCGAGCTTACCCGGAGTCGAGTCGCTCGATCCCGTATGCCCGAGCACGGCTTTCGACATGTTCTTCTCGCAGAAGGCCGCGAGCTTTTCGAAGGCGTTCACCGAGCCGTACTTCTGGGACTCCACGAATTCGATCAGGGTCGAGTCGGATACCACCGCCGCCGCGTCCGTGGCCAGGTTGAACACGGCGTTCTTCAGCGTGTCGATATCGTCCTTCGACGCACCGGCCTGGTACTTGCCGATCCGCATGGGGACGGCGAAGAGTTCGTTGAAGATAAC
>CAYYSS010000447.1:0-2356 GCA_964474325.1 uncultured Nitrospirota bacterium | reverse complement strand
GGGTCTCGCGAATAAGGTCGAGCCGGTCCTCTACGGGCCCCAGGGTCACCGTCTCGGCGCCCCACTGCCTCAGCATACCGCCGAGAATTCTCGAATTGAACTCGATAATCCGGCCCGCGGCCGGCGGGGCGCCCGGGGCGATCAGTTCGTTTCCCGTGGGAATGACCGCCACCCTCGGCCGGCGGCGTACGAGTACCTCGGTGCGTCCCCCGGCAAGCAGTGCGCCCTGGTCGATGGGACGGATCCTGTGGTTTTCCGGGAGGATGATCTCCGTGGTCACGATATCTTCCCCGACCTTACGTACGTGGTGCCATGGGGGAACCGAGGCGATGATCTCGATCCAGCTCCCCCCGTCGCCCTCCACCACGTCCTCGATCATGACAACGGCATCGAAACCCTCCGGCAGAGAGTCCCCCGTATCAACGGAGACCGCGTTGTCCGGTACGGAAAGGCGAATCGGATTCCGCTCGTTCGCACCCACGGTATCCCGGAACCGGACCGCGTAGCCGTCCATGGCCGAGCCGTGATACGACGGCGAGGATGCTTCGGCAGAAACCGGACCGGCGGTTATTCTGCCCAGGGCGGCATCGACGGCGACCACTTCACCGCCAAGCGGCCACACGCCTGGAGGCCCATCCGCGAGCCAGCGGTCCCACGCCTCCTCAAGGGGCGTGCTCTCGAGATAGACGTTCCGTTTCACGGGCCGGGGGCGTCCGGATGCGTGCTCCGGCTGTCATCGCCGTCGTCAAGCATTCGGTACTTGGGTCCTTCCACATCGTCGTACTGCCCCGACTTGACCGCCCAGAGAAACAGGAGCCACGCCCCGAACCCAAGGCAGAGGGAAAGAACTATGAGCAGAATCGTCGTCCACATGAAAAAAAATACCGCCCCGTACTGCGTGGGCGGTAATTATTATACTCCAGCAGGCCTGGAGGCCCGGCAGGCCGGCTGGGGACGATGGGTCCGGACCCTGTGCCGCACCGGTACGCGCCGGACCCGGACCCTACCCCTCACTCGGCCGGAACGGTTACTGCCACTTCTTCGCGTCGTGTGTCTCGTCGTGGCACGTAAGCGTACAGCTGTTGCCGTCGTATTGCGCGCCGTCGATGATCGTCTGTCCCCCCTGGTCTACCGCCGGGGTCGCCAGATCGTTAAAGTGCACCGGGGCGAGCTTCGTCGTGTCATGGCATTCGAGACACGCGCCTGAGGAAAACCCTATCTCCTCGAAGTGTTTATCATGTTTCCCGGAAACCGGGCTGTTGGCCTCGCCTGTCTCGGCATGACAGGCCGTACAGGCGGCGTTCACGTCGATACCGCCGCCGATCCAGCCCGGAGTGCTGATACCCCCGTGACACGTTACACCGGAGCAGGATGTCGATCCCGCGTTAAACGAAGCGGAACCGGTACTGAACGTTGACGAAATATTCACATCGGGCGTCCCGTCCCTGTGATTCGGCGTACCGGGGCCCGCGCCGCTGTGACAGGCATTACAGTCCACGCCCGGCAGGGCGGCATGTTTTGCGTGGCTCCCCGCGGTGTCGGGGAAGCTCGATCCCGACGGCGGACGGTGGTGGCAGACCACGCAGGTGTCTCCGCCGTGGCACAGGGTATTAGTAAAACACCCCGGTGTCCCCGGGTCAGCATCAATGCCCTCGCCCGCGTGGCAGTCGGCGCACACCGGGGCGTTTCCGCCATCGGTCGTACTGTGGGTGAGCGCCGCCCCCTCGGCCCAGGGGCTTGCATGGGGTGCGTTTACGCCGTGGCAGGTGAAGCAGGCGGTACCCGTGGTGCCGCCCGAAAAGTCCGCGCCGTGACACTCCTGGCACCAGGCCAGGCCCGCAGAACCCGACGGCGCGGCCTTCGCCGCCGTGCCATGCTGCCCGGGATCGCTCCACCCGGCGGGGTGTCCCACCGAGCCGTGGCACAGTGTGTTGTTGAAACATCCCGGTGTGCCGGAAACGGTGCCCGCCCCCTGTCCCAGGTGACACCCGGCACATACGGCCGCATTACCTTCGTTGGTGGTCGTATGGGTCCGTGTTTCGCCGCGCCAGGGTGCGGGCGAATGGGGCGCGTTCACACCGTGGCAGGTAAAACACGACGGCCCGAGTACACTGCCGCCGAAGTTACCGGCGTGGCAATTCGTGCAATACGAAAAGCCCGTCGAGCCGCCCGGGGCGGATTTGGCCTGTGCGCCGTGCTGGTCGGGACTGCTCCAGTCGCCGGGATGGCTGTGACATTGGGCGCACGAGGGGCCACTTTCCGGAACCCCGCCGAGATCGGTCCCATGACAGTATTGGTTGGCGCACGAGGCTGTACCGTTCTGCACCGCATAACTCCGGTGGGCAACGGCCGCGTT
>CAYYSS010000446.1:0-2380 GCA_964474325.1 uncultured Nitrospirota bacterium | reverse complement strand
CCTTACCCTTCGGTTCGTCAAGATGCTTCTGCACGGAATTCCCCCGGAGGAAATCCTCTGCACCACGTTCACCAATAAGGCCACCCGGGAGATGGCCGAACGGATCATGGCCCGGCTCGGGGACCTGGCCGACCGTTACGACACCGAAGATCCCCGGGTCGAGGATGCCATCCGCCGGATTTTCGACGTGGACGAGATCGATCACGAGGTGCGGAAACGGGCCGGCGACCGCGCGCGGCACGCACGGTCTCTCCTCCTTTACCGCTACCGGCACCTCCAGGTTCAGACCATCGACAGTTTCCTCAATTCGGTCCTCCGCCTCTTTCCCTTCGAAGCGGGAATCGCCCCTGATTTCACCGTGATGAACGAGGCCCGGGAAAACGAGATTTTCACCGAGGCCTTCGACCTTTTCCTCGGGGCGATAGAAGGAAACCCGGCGGAAAAGGAACTGCTCCGTGAGCTTGTCCTCTGCCTGAGCCCCACGGGAAACGCACCGCACCTGGTCGTCAGAAAATACTTCAACTACCTTCTTCCGCGACGGGTTGAGATCGAGGAGTTTATCGAGGGCCGGGATCATCCGCCCACGCTGAAGCAGGCCCGCGACCTTGACCGTGCCCGTAACGCGGCCTCCGCATCGGCCCTCACCGCAGGTGGGGAACTCGTGGCGGCCTTTTCAAAAGCCTGGCCCGATATGCCGAACCGGGTGCGGAAGAGTCTCGAAAAACTTACCCGTGCCGGCCGGGTCGACGAACTGATCAGGCATACCCTGCTGCAGCGAAATGCCCTGCGGGAACACGGCTGGTTCGCCACATGCCCCGACGCACCTGCCGTGGATCGGGCCTTTCTCCACGTACGGCAGAAACTGGGTGAATACGTGGAGGCCCGGAGCAGGTTTGCGGTCACGGCCCTGCTGTATTTTTTCGGAAAATTCGCCGGCCTGGCGGACGACCGGAAAAACACCCTCCGGGCCCTTTCCTTTTCCGATATTACCCGGCGCACCTTCCGCCTCCTCGTAGGCCCGGGCGAGCTTGCCGGGTCCGGTGCCCGGGACTATTTCTATTACCGTCTGGATAAGCGGATCAAGCACCTCCTCATGGACGAATTTCAGGATACCAATACGATCCAGTGGGCGATATTCTCACCCGTGGTGAGCGAAATCACCGCCGATCGGGAAGGCTCTTTCTTTTACGTGGGAGATCCCAAGCAGGCGATCTACCGGTTTCGGGGCGGCGAGAGCCGCCTCTTTCATCACGTGGGCGAAAGCCTGCGGACGGAACGCAACCTGGCGCAGGACACCCTTCGGAAAAACTTCCGCTCGGGCGGTTCCATCGTCCGCTTTGTAACGGCCGTCTTCAACAACGTCCGCGAACGTTACGACTTCCCGTTCGAACCCCAGGAAGCCGAAGTAGAGGAAGACGGTTTCGTGGAAATCGTGGGCGTTCCTCCCGGCGAAGCCGACGGAGACCCGGCCCTCGAATACGCGGCCGATCGGGTGGCCGACCTCCGCACCGCCGGCTGGGCGCCCGGCGACATCGCCGTCCTCTGTGACGATAACGACTCCTGCGCCGTTGTGGCCGAACTCCTCCTGACACGGGGAATCCCGGCGACCACCGAACGGAAAGACTCCCTTTTTCAGAACCCCGCCGTGAGAACCGTCGTGGGGATCCTTCGCTGGCTGGTCGATCCCGCCGACGAACTCTCCCTTGCCGACTTTCTCTCCCGTGCCGGACACGTCGCAGGGCGGAAAACCCTTGAACGTTTCCGCGAAGCGCCCCGGGGGAAACGATTTTCCGGGCTCAGGAAGACAGCTCCGGACCTGTGGGAACAGTTAAGCGACCTCCGGAATAAGGCCGACCTCCTCCCGATCCGTGAAATGATCACCGCGGTCTTCGACCTTGCGGCCCCCGCCGACCGGCCGAACCTGCTGAAGCTTCTCGACTGTGTTCCCGGAATTATCGACGATCCGGCCCCGGGTCTTCGGGGCTTCATAAACGATATCGACCGTTACGGCGAAGGCATTCCCCTGGCCTCCGAGGCGCGGCCCGGGGCGGTGCAGGTACTTACGGTGCACAGGGCGAAGGGGCTCGAGTTCGATGCGGTGGTTCTGCCCACCCTCACACGTTCGATCCGGTTCGATAAAACCACGTCGGATTTCATGTTTTCGCTCGACGACCGTTTCCGACTTGCCGACATCCATCTTACGCCGTCGAAAAACGAAGCTTATTTCTCGGATAACCTCCGCGGGATCGTCCGGAGCGAGACACTGCGCGCCCGGGAAGACTCGCTGAACCTGTTGTACGTTGCACTTACGCGGCCCCGGCGACACCTCTCGATCGTGGCGCCGATCACCCCCCCGCCACGCAGTCCGTCGGCGGAACCG
>CAYYSS010000445.1:0-2394 GCA_964474325.1 uncultured Nitrospirota bacterium | reverse complement strand
GGAAACAGCTACTCCCCAACCCTGCGGGAACCGCGCCAGGTATCGACTCTACAAAGATTCTCGGCCCCGTATTTTATGCCACTGTAAGGTTAAGCCCGCGGGCTGAAGCCGGGGCGCCCCCCCATTCATTCGAGCCTTTTTTTCCCCAGACTTCGAAACATTTTCTCCCGAAACTCGGGAAGGCTCGCATCTATTATCTTTGTTTCTTTTACGGACAAAGCCGCCGGGTTCGACGTCGTGTTTAATGTAGCCTCGGCCCCCCGGGTGGTATCGTTCGCCCGACCGAATCCGTTTCCGTTATTGGTGTAAACGTATGCGCCCGCGCCGATCAGGCCAAGGAGGCCGATCACTGCGGTCACCCATGGGATCGGGCCGGGCCGCGCCGCCTTTCGGGCCGCGATGGTCGGTCTGTTGATTTGGCGTATTCCCGGGGTTTTCCCTGCCGCCGCCGTATCCGCATCGGGCGCGTCGGTGTCCGGTGCGGGCAGCATGTTTTTCTTGGGCAACGGCTCCAGGGATCCGGCGGAAGCTCCGTCGACCGTGCCCGGCGGTTTCCCCCCGTCCCCCACGGGGTCCGGGTTTTCCCCTTCGAACGCCGGCGGGGACCCGTCAGCACTGTCGGGCGGGGCCGATAATACTTCGCCGGAAGGGTTCGGGGAGTCTTCCGCAAGTATCCCGTTTTCCTCTCCGTCCGGTTGCTCTTCGATGGGCCCGGGTGCGGTTGATGTCGAACGCGCCGGCGCCCCGAGTCGCCCGGAGGACGCATCTTCGGGGTCGGTGTCCCCGGGCTTTTCAGAGGAGGCCGGCGTTTCCGGTTCGGGGGGCGTTTCGGTCGAGACCCCCTTATTACCCGTGTTTTCCGCCGACCGGTTTTCGTTCAGCAGAAACTCATGGGCGATGCCCACGTGCTGGAAAATCGCCTGGAGTTTCTCGCGCAGTTCTTCGGTGGGCAGTGAGAAGCGACGATCGGGATGAAATCGCTTTGCCAGAGCAAAGTAGGCCTTATTAATCTCGACAGGATCGGCGTCTTCGCGAACGCCGAGGATCTGAACCGCGTCTGTATCTACGCAGGTCTCGTACATGCTCTCAACGGACCGGACGAAATCGGTACCCGGTTCGGTTTCCTGTTCCGTGAGAACCTGCGCGGCACTTACGTTTGGTTTCGATCGAATCCGTTCGGGCGATACGAGTCGCGCCATCCGGGTTTGCAACAGAGCGGAAACGGTTTTTAAGGTCTCCGACCTGTCGGCAGGCGAGGCCGCCAAGAGGTCGTCCAGCGTACGCGAACCGTCGATGAGTGAGATGATTTCCCGATCGCCTTCTGTGAGGGGTATCTTCTGGAAAAGGTCCAGGGGATCTTCCGAAAACCGAAGAATCTTGTGCCCGGGCAGTGTCTCACCGTAGTCTTCGATACTGTATTTTTTTGCCCCCCGGTAGATCAGGCTCGCCGCACTCAGGCGGAGGGTTATGATTTCTCCTTCCGGAGGCCGACCCTCCCGGAAGGCAAAATGCCCCGGGTCAGGGCGGAAAAGACTGAGAATAATCGCTTCCACCTGGCGCCGTACGGCCCGGAACAACTCCTTCGGCGAGAGGTAGCCCAGGTCCACGAGGATCTTTCCCTGTTTCTGCCCGGTTCTCCTTAATTCCTCAACCGAGCGATTGTACTGTTCCGGAGAGAGGGTCCCTTCTCTCGCGAGAAACTCGCCCAGGCGATCGTCTACAACGGTGGAGGTAGCGTAGATGATGTCGCCGCCTTTGAGGAAAATCTTTTTTGTCGATCCACCTTTACGGACGACGATAGCGCCGGTCTGCCCGCTTCGCTGGAGCCCGAGGAGAAGGTCCGAGAGATAGAAGTCGTCGAGATCTCCCTGGATCGCCTCGAGCCTGCGAAATCCGACTCTCCGGGGGCCGGGCTTGTCGTCGACCCAGACGACTTGGGCGGGAAACTCGACCGGCGGCTTGTCCACACTGAGCCGGCCGGCAATTCCCGGCGACAGGATGTTGCCGTCGTTGACGACGATGCAGATGCCGTCTGCGGAGTAATCCTCTACCGTCCCGGTCCATGACTCCGCGCCGATCGTGACGGTACATGCGCTGCTTCCGCCGTAGCGCCGGAAGATCCGGCGCTCGCGATCGTCGGATTTTTCACCGTTATTCATCTCCGGCCCCCTTGCCCTTCCTTGCCCTACCGCCGTTATCTTTACCACGGAATACAGAATGTGTCAATGCGCGGCGGGGGAGGCCTGAGAAGTGAGACGTGAGATGTGTTGCGTAAACCGCCCGCCGGCGTTACCTCACTTCTTCCTTCTCACTTCCGTCCTCCGCCGCGCGAAGATTCGACTTACAGTGGCATAAATCCGGGCCCGGCGGCCTCAAGAAAATCCGCCACACGGC
>CAYYSS010000444.1:0-2398 GCA_964474325.1 uncultured Nitrospirota bacterium | reverse complement strand
AAGTCGAAGCTTGCAAAGAGTCGACCCGACAAAGGGCGCCCCCGGGCAGGAGGTTTCCGCCTTCGGCGGAAATTCCCTGCGTTCCTCGCCCCGGCGGGGATTCCGGGAACTCCTCCCTTCGGTCGTCAGACAGCCCGGAATCCTTTTCCGCCGTGGCTCCGGTACTCGGCCTCCTGCAAAGGGGGGAAGGAAGAGGAAAAAAATCTGTTTTGGACAAGAGTGGCAAAGAATGGGAAAAGCGTTTTCGCGAGGGGGGGCTTGCATGGTCCCGACCGGGGGTCAATCGGTTAATGTTCATTAACTCCAAGGATCTGAACGAGGTCCGAAAAAGTGTGTTCCGGAACGGAATCGAATGTGCCGGGAAGCAAATCTTTGCGAGTGTTGCAGCCCGGGCGGCGACGGGTATTAGACCATGAGATACCGTAAGTATTCGGCGCCTCAAGGGTCGAAATACATAACCCCTGAGGGCCGAAAACGTCTGACCGACGAATTTGAAGATCTTTGGCGGGTGAGACGTCCCGAGGTCCTGGCCGCCCTAACCGCCGCGGCGGCGGAGGGCGACCGCTCGGAAAACGCGGAGTACATCTACCGGAAACGACAGCTTCGGCAGATCGACGGGCGCATACGGCACCTTAAAAACAGGCTGGAACATATCGTGGTGGTCGATCGTGCCCCGGACGACACGTCCCGGGTGTTTTTCGGCGCCTGGGTAAAGCTCGAAGACGAAGGCGGCAGTGAGTATTGCTATCGTATCGTCGGCCCCGACGAGTTTGACTCGTCAAAAGGCTTGATCAGCATGGATTCACCGGTGGCCCGCGCGCTTATGGGAAAAAGCGAAGGGGACGAGGTGGAGGTCAGGCGTCCAAGGGGCGACACTGTTTTTACCATCGTGGGGATTTCGTACGGCACGTCCGCCGAGTAGTATCTTTCGGAAGAGCGGAAAGGGAGCCGTCGCCGTGCTGTCTATCCGGGCTCAGTGTCCGTCTCCCATGGGTTCAGTCGCTTCGGCCAGTACCCGGTCGATTTCGCGATACACGTCCCGTCGGTGATAGGGCTTTTGAATGAAACCATCGTAATTGGGCGAAGCGTCGGTACCCGGCTGCAACCGTTCTTCCGAGTAGCCGGTGGTCACGATGATCGGCAGGTCCGGGCACCGCAGCTTGATCTCGTCGATGACGACGTGCCCGCTGAGTTCCGGCATGACCAGGTCCACCATGGCAAGGGAAAAAACCTCCGGACCCTGATCAATGATGCGCAATGCCTCCCTGCCGGTCCGGGCTATAACCACTCCGTACCCGCGCTTCTCGAGCAGATGTTTCATGGACGTGGCGACCAAGTCTTCGTCTTCGACGACAAGTATGGTCGGCGCCTTTCCTCCAGAGTCTTCGGCATGTTCCGCCCACGGACTTCCGTCTGCCTCGGACGGCATTTCCGCCTGATCGATCGGCCGGCGAAACGCCGGAAGATAAATCGAAAAGAGCGCCCCCTTGTTCATTGCCGTGTCTACGAAAACGTATCCTTCGTGGTTCCGGATAATCCCGTAGACCGTCGCCAGTCCCAGACCGGAGCCCTGGCCGACCGGTTTCGTGGTGTAGAAGGGCTCGAAGATCCGTTCTTTGTCCTCTTCGGGAATGCCCGTTCCGTTGTCACGAATGGTGATCAGCACGTACGGTCCCGGTTTTATACGGGTCCCCCGGGGTGTTTCATGGATATCGCTGTTGCCCACAGTGATCTCGATCTTCCCCGGTTCCCTGGGGGGAATCGCATCACGGGCGTTTACGCAGAGATTTACGATTACCTGATGGAGTTGCCCCGGGTCCCCCACGACGGGCCGGGTCTCCCGGTCCGTATTCAACTCCAGTACGATGCGGCGATCGATTGTCTCGCGGAGCAGTTTCATGACCTCTTCGATAACATCCACCGGCGAAAAGATTTCGCTTCTGACGTTGCCCTTGCGGGCAAAACCGAGGAGATTGCGAGTCAGTTCGGCGGCACGGCCCGCCGCCTGAAGGACCAGTTGTGTCAGGCTGTGCTGGCGGGTCCCCTCGGCTATGCTTTCCTCCAATTCCTCGGTGTTGGAGATAACGGCCGTGAGCAGGTTGTTGAAGTCATGGGCGATACCCCCCGCCAGGGTGCCGACCGCCTCCATCTTCTGGGCCTGGAACAACTGTTCCTCCAGGCTTCTCAGCTGGGTGACGTCCTGTATCATTCCCTCAAAACCCGTGGGTCTGCCCTGTTCGTCATATCGTGTATGGGGGGTCACCAGGGCGGTTATGATCGAGCCGTCTTTACGCTTAAACTTATTTTCGAACGTTTTGGCGTCCGGCGAAGCGAGTACCTCCCGAACAAGCCGGGGCCGTCGCTCGGGGTCGGCGTACAGATCTCTCGCCATGCGAAT
>CAYYSS010000443.1:0-2417 GCA_964474325.1 uncultured Nitrospirota bacterium | reverse complement strand
CCGTGCGTATTTTTTTGATCCCACCGGCCCCTTTTCCGGGAAATTTCTGCAACGTCAGGGTGAACCCTGCAGTTGCATAAAATTCGGGGTCGGGGCAGGCGAGGGAAGACGTGAGATGTGAGACCCGACAGGCGATAGGCGATGGGCAATTGGCGAGGGGCGATCCGTTGACGATTTTCAACCGCCGACCGCCGACCGCCAACTGCCAACTACCCTTCTCGCGTCTTACGTCTGACCGCCGCCGAAGGCCGGCCGAGCGGATTTTCCCGATCTCCTCGGCCCCGTTTGCACGAAGTTCTTGCGACAATAGAGAAAATATCGGTATGACGACAACAAAACAGTCGGGCCGGAGGGGACGTCGGGCAGGGGGGCGCCGGGACGATTCCCTGGGTCTGTATGTTCACGTTCCTTTCTGCAAGGCCAAGTGTGCGTACTGCGATTTCTATTCGTGCCTCGTGGATTCGGCCGTGGTAACGCCCGGGGAATTCGTTGACCTGGTCGTGGAGGAAATCAGGCTTGCGGGTTCAGGTCCCGCGCCCGGGACGGAGGGGTGCAGGCGGGGTACGATCTATCTGGGCGGCGGAACTCCCTCGCTCCTTGAGCCGGCATGGGTGCGGCGCATCCTGGCCGTGCTTGCCGAAACCTTCCCCGTGGATGTGGACGAGATTACCATCGAGGTCAACCCGTTAACGGCGGACGCGGCCTGGTTCCGCGCCGTAGCGGAGGCGGGTGTCAATCGGGTCAGTATCGGTGTCCAGTCCTTCGACGACCGGGAACTCGGGTTCCTCGGCCGTCTGCATACCGGAGCCGAGGCCGAGGCGGTCTGTCGTGCGGCCCGTAGCGGGGGGCTTGAAGACGTATCCCTCGATCTCATGTACGGTCTTCCGGATCAGACCCTTGCCGGGTGGACGCGGACCCTGGACAGGGCGGTCCGGTGTCGTCCGACCCATATATCCGCCTACGAACTCACGGTCTCGCCCGGGACGGAACTCGGCAGGCGTGTGGAGGAGGGGCAGGTTCGTCTCCCTCCCGAGGCCCGGACAGCGGATCTATTCCGGCAAACGGGTCGTCGACTCGAGGAGGCCGGGTTCAGCCGATACGAAGTGTCGAATTATGCCCGTCCGGGCCGACGCTGTCGCCACAACGAACATTATTGGCGCGGCGGTGCCTATTTAGGATTCGGACCCGGCGCCCATTCAAACGGCGGGAGCCTTCGGTGGTGGAACACGAAGGACCTTGAGCGATATGCGGCGTTACTGGGAAACGGCGACCTCCCCGTTGCGGGTCGTGAACGCGTGGACGAGGAGGCGCGAAGGCGGGAACGAATATTGCTTGGATTACGTACCGTGGACGGGATCTCTGCGGCAGATCTCGGTCCGGAAGGGATCTCGGTCTGCGGTGAATGCGCGGATCGGGGCCTGGGTTTTTTCAAGGATGGTCGATTCCGTTTAACCGCGGAAGGCCTTCTCATTGCCGACGAAATCGCCGTCAGGGCCGCGTAAATCGGCGTACCTTAGAGTAAGCCGTTTTCTCGAAGGAGAGCCTGCACAGGTGCAGGCAGGACCGTAGGGGGACCGGGCGTTTGTTTGGTCTTCAGTGCCTGACTGTGTCTTTTTCGCAACGGTTTTTCCCGTACACCGCGAGTCCTGCAAGCGGTTCGGAATCGGTCGGGGAAACGGTTCGGGGGGTGTCGTTTTCCGCGCTTTTTCGGCAGGATCGGCGGTTTACTCGGGATATGGGGAGTGCTATACTAAACGGCTTTGGTGGATTCTATTAAAAGAGTGAGAAGACGAACGGCGGCCCTCGTTGGGTTTGCGGCGGGGGTTCTGTTTATCCTGGGGTTTTTCCTTCCGGTTGCTGTCAACGCCGAAAACGGTGCGGCGGAGACCGGCGACGATCAGGTCGTGGTCAAGGCAGTCGAGATCAAGGGAAACCGTAAGATCGAAACCGAGAGCATTCGCGCCCGCATACGCACGGAACCGGGGCAGCCCCTCTCCATGGACCAGATCCGGGAGGATATTAAGGCGATCTACAAGATCGGGTATTTCAGCGATGTCCGGGCCGATATGGAGCTTTTCGAGGGGGGGCTTCGGATCACGTTTTCCGTGGACGAGAAACCGACCCTTACCCAGGTCAATTTCGGGGGAAACGACGATATATCGGACGAAAAGATAAAGGAGCGTTTATCCTTGACGCCGGGCGCCATGGCCGACCGCAGGCTCGTGGACGAACAGGCGGCGAAAATCCGTCAGTTATACGAGGAAGAAGGGTACTGGAGGGCGCGGGTTGTGCCGGTCCTCAAGAAACTGTCCGAGGACGCGGTTGCCCTGACCTTTCTCATTGAGGAAGGCCCCAAGGTCAAGATCACGAAGATTCTGTTCGAAGGAGTGACGGTCCTTAAAGAGAGAACAATCAGG
>CAYYSS010000442.1:0-2425 GCA_964474325.1 uncultured Nitrospirota bacterium | reverse complement strand
TCAACCAATAATAACGCCGTGTTGCGTATTTTTTTGAGGCCGCCGGCCCCGTATTATATGCAACTGTAAGGTAAAGTTTTCTGTGTAACCGGCCATTCGGTCATACCGGTATCCGGTCGGGATATTTAATCTTTTCACGTCTCACGTCTAACGTGTTCCGTCTTCCTGCCTTTCACGGCAGTAGGCCCGTCTTCGCCGAAGGCTACGCCGCGGCGGGTGGTCGGCAGTCACCATTCACGTTTCACCATTCACCCCTCGCCACACTGCAACCCCGGTCACCCGATACATCGTAGGGTGGATCAAGCGGAGCGGATCCACCATTGCCGAGCGCAGACAAGCCTTCTCATGAAAGAAGACAGGACATCTGCCGGTCGATGTTTTTCGGCCGTTACCGCCGACCGCCTACCTTCTCTCCCGGCCTCGTCCAAGGGGGGAGAGCAAGGAAGAAAAGAACGCGTTTTATTCGTATTCGCGGCATTCGTGGTTATTCGTGGTTGCTTTTTGCCTTTGAGAATCTGCGAAAATCCGTGGCCGAAAATGCCGTTTCGTCTTTCCGACGGACGAGACATCTCAGACGAAAACCTGTTCCGGACAAGCGTGACTACAAAACGTCGTGAAAAACCGGGTCAGCCGGAAAGCTCTATCAGACGGCGATTGATTTCTATGGCGCATACCGCCCCCTCCCCGGCGGCGATCACGGCCTGGGCCCGACCGCTCTTAAGAGGCCCCATGAGGAAAAGCCCGGGGACCGAAGACTCGAATACCTTGCTGGCCGCGTACCGGGGACCCGCACCGTCCTTCTTGAGCCCGAGCGGCGCCAGGTAAGAATCGTTCAGCGAAAACCCGTAGTCCGCCATCACAACCTCACAGGGCACCAAGCGCCCGTCGTCCAGCTCAAGGGCCTCAAGGCGATCCGTCCCTACGAGGCGAACGGGTTTGCCTGCGTAAACCTCGATCCGTTCCTCCGCAAGGGTTTCACGATAGGGCCGGGACAGCTCCACGCCCGTAAGGACCACGCTGATATCGTTCGTGTACATCTGTTTCATCGCCATCGCAAGGTTAATCGCGGCCGGGGAACGACCGAGGACAGTCAACTTTTTTCCCGTCGTCCGGTAGCCGTCGCAGTCGACACAGGTAAAAAAACTCGTTCCGAAAAACGCCGGAAGGTTTTCCACGACCGGGAGGTTCTCCCGGGCCCCGGTCGATGCCACAACAAAGCCCGTGGCGAAACGGTCCCCTTCGGCGGTCTCCGCGACGAACCCGTCGTCCTGTCTCAGGGAAGTCACCCGGGCCCGGCGGTACTCGGCGCCGAAGCGTTCCGCCTGGGCCACGGCCCGCTTGATCAGATCTTCGCCGGTTATGGGGTCGTGGGCGAAAAAATTCTCTATATGTCTCGCGTGAGTCGTCCGGCCGCCGCCTCGATCAAGAATAAGTACCCGTCGGTTATACCGACCCAGGTATATCGCGGCCGACAGCCCTCCCGGCCCGGCGCCGACGACGATACAGTCGTAAACTGAGAAATTATCCATTAACCCACCGGGACACGTCCCCTTTCATTTTCCATTATTATACTCCCGCGGGGATGATCGCCCTTGACACCCGGCTTCATCACTGCTAGCGTGGGAAAACAGATCCATGACCGAAGAAAAACGGAACGATACCGACGCGGCGGACCTTCGGGCAACACCGGTCCGTAGCCGTCACAAGGCCCTCGGCGCACGTATGGTGCCTTTTGCCGGGTGGGACATGCCGGTCCAGTACCCGACAGGCATCATAGCCGAGCACAACCACACCCGGACGGCGGTCTCGCTGTTTGACACCTGCCACATGGGGGAAATTACGGTAAAGGGACCCGCGGCGGGTTCCGCGCTGGGGCAGGTCCTGGCCCGGCCGGTGGAAGATATGGTCACGGGTGCGTGCCGGTATAACTTTATCCTCAACGAAAACGGCGGCATACTCGACGACCTGATCGCCTACAGGATGGCGGACGACGAGTTTTTTCTCGTCGTTAACGCCTGTTGCTGTCGGAACGATGTCAAAGCACTCAGGGCGGGCCTCCCCGCGGAAATAACCGTAAACCATGTTTCGGGCCGTACGGGGAAAATCGATCTCCAGGGGCCGGCGTCGGCGGACGTGCTTGAGGGGCTCGGACTCTCGCGCATCGACCTGCCCGCCTACTTCCAATGGCGCCGCCTGCGGCTCGGTGCGTGGGATCTGCTGGTAAGCAGGACGGGGTATACGGGTGAACTCGGCTTTGAGTTCTACCTCCCCCTCGACAACGCGGCGGATCTCTGGGACTACCTGCTTTCGTTGGAAACCGTACGCCCGGCGGGCCTCGGCGCCCGGGATACCCTCCGGCTCGAAGCCGTCCGCCCCCTGTACGGCATATATCTGAGATCGGAAGGACGTCGGGTAGGGATAGTGT
>CAYYSS010000441.1:0-2425 GCA_964474325.1 uncultured Nitrospirota bacterium | reverse complement strand
AACCCAAAACCTTGAACCCGGAACCCCGAACCTTGTTTTATGCCGTATTGCGGATCTTCTTGAGGCCGCAGGTCCCGTATGTTATGCAACTGTAAGAAAAATGCACCAGCCGATTCTCCAGGTCAGCGCCCTTAAGAAAAGCTACGGCGAAGTTTCCGCCATAGACGGCGTTGATCTTTCCCTTGTTGAGGGCCGATGTTTCGGACTTCTCGGACCAAACGGCGCCGGCAAGACCACCACGGTCGAGATCATGGAAGGCGTTCGGCGGCCCACGTCGGGCACGGTCCGGTACCGGGGGCGGCCCCTCGCCCGCCGGTTTCGCGCGGAGATGGGGATACAGTTTCAGACCACCGCCCTGCCCGAGCACCTGACCGTGCGGGAGGTCCTCATACTTTTCCGAAGTCTCTATCGCCGCCGGCTTCCCCTTGACGAACTTGTGGACCTCTGTCACCTGGGTTCTTTTCTTGACCGGGACACGCGGAAACTCTCGGGCGGTCAGCGGCAGAGGGTCCTGTTGGCCCTTGCTCTGGTAAACGATCCGACGATCTGTTTTCTCGACGAGCCGACCACGGGTCTCGACCCTCAGTCGCGGCGGAATTTCTGGGATTTGGTTGAAAAAATCAAGGCAGCCGGCACCACCATACTCCTGACGACCCATTATATGGATGAGGCGTATATCCTCTGCGACGAGATCGCCATTATGGACCAGGGCCGGATCATCGCCCAGGGTCCTCCGGAGGAACTGCTGAAGAACCATTTCGACGGGGTGCGGATCAGGCTTCCCGCGGGCGCGGTTCCGGAGGCCCTTCCGAATTTTCCGTGGCCTGTTTTCCGCATGCAAAACGGGGTCGAGATCCAGACCACGGACGTGGACCGCACGCTCAGAGATCTTTCCGCCCGAGGTGTACACCTCGGGGGTGTCGAAATCCGCTCCCAGACCCTTGAGGACCTGTTTCTGGATCTCACCGGCCGGCAGTTGCGGGGTTAGATCCTTTACCCGTGACTTCTACGCAGTCCGCAAAGAAGTTTACGCGGCTTGAAGAGCGTCGGTTCGGGTGCGGCTCCAAGGCCGCCGTGGGTTCTTTAGCCGTGGCTTCCCTGCAATCCACAACCCTTTTACGGGATCCGTACGATTGGCCCCGCCCAGGGCGCGGTTTCGAGGTGGTCCGCGTATGAGAAGGATCTACGCCCTTTTTGTGGCGCGCAATAAGGAGTTTCTGAGGGACCGATCCGCCCTTGCATGGAACCTGGCCTTTCCTTTTCTGATCATCGTCGGTTTCGGGATGATCTTTTCCGGACGAAACGGGACGCTCTACAAAATCGGAACCCTTGGGGACCCTGCCCGGGCCTCCAGGGCTGCAAAAACTCTCCTTAAAGCCCGCTATACCACGTTTGTTTCCTACAACTCCGAACAGGAGGCCCTGGACCGGTTGAAACACCATAAACTCGACCTGGTCGTGGATTTTGAGGAAAACCGTTACTGGGTGAACGAGACGTCGCCGAAAGGGTACGTGGCCGAGCGGCTCTTCGGCGCCGCGGAGCCCCCGGGGATTGTCCGCGCCGTGGTCGAGGGTAGCGAGATCCGCTACGTGGACTGGCTGTTGCCCGGCGTACTCGGTATGAACGTGATGTTCAGCTGCCTCTTCGGGGTGGGCTACGTGATCGTCCGGTACCGAAAAAACGGGGTCCTCAAGCGCCTGTCGGCAACCCCGCTGCGACCCGTCGAATTCCTTACCGCCCAGGTACTGTCCCGGTTCGTACTCAGCATCACCATGACGGTTCTTGTCTACACCGGGTGTAAACCCATTATCGGGTTCAAGATGGCGGGACACTACGTAGACCTGGCCGTTGTCGCGGCCCTGGGGATCCTCTGTCACATCGCCCTCGGGGTGCTGATCGCCGCCCGGACGGCCAGCGAGGAGTTCGCCGGGGGCCTGCTCAACCTCGTTACCTGGCCCATGATGTTTCTATCGGGCGTCTGGTTTTCCCTGGAAGGGAGTCCCCGGTACGTCCGGGCAGCTGCGCAATTCCTTCCGCTTACCCATCTTATCGAAGGCGCCCGGGCCGTTATGAACGACGGCAAGTCCCTGGCGGATATCTCGTACCACGTGTTTATCCTTGCGCTCATGACCGTGATATTACTCGGGATCGGTTCGATCTTCTTCAAATGGCACGAGGTGTAATCCCAACGCGGACAAGCAGCGTCAGGGGACAAATCAGAGGTCGGAGATCACAGGACGGAGGAAGTTTGAGCCGGTCCCGGATTTTATGCCACGGAAAGGGAAACGTCGCCCGGGCCGTATTAATCCTGAAATGCTGACCGTCAGGCTGAACGAATTCGAACGAAAATACCCGATTTCGGTTACTTAACCTTACAGTTGCAGTGTGCCGTGCAAAGGCACGGTCTTTCAGTGGGTGAAATTCC
>CAYYSS010000440.1:0-2428 GCA_964474325.1 uncultured Nitrospirota bacterium | reverse complement strand
GTCGTGATCTGCCCGCCTCTTCTCAGGCGTCCCGTCAAGAAGCTTACGGAACGGGTTATGCCGGCCATGGCCGTGCTTTCTATCAATGAAGTCCTGCCCGATACGCGCATCGAATCGGCGGGTGTAGTGAGGTTGGAGCATGCGGATACGGCGATTTGAGGGCCCCGATTTTCAGGAAACCCTACGACGCGTAAAGATGGAGTTGGGGAGCGATGCCCTGATTCTCTCAGCCGGGACGAAGCGCCGTGCCCTGGGGTTGTTGGGCGAGCGGGTCGAGATCGTGGCCGCGCGGGACGAGACCGGGATCGGCTCGTCACCTCCGCCGCGGACGCAGACCGTGCCCGCCGCGCCGCCGCCTGTAAACGGCGCGCGGAGCGGTCCGGCGGACGGGGCTGCGGGCCCGTCGGAAAACGGTAATAAGGCTCTCGATCATCTGGTTGCCGAGTTCAGAGAACTCCGGGCGGACATGGCGGCCGTCATGTTCAGCACGCATAACCGGGACCTTCATATGTTGACCAGCCAAGGGATCGACGACGCCCTGGCCGTTCGCCTTATCGAGCGGACCCGGGATGCGGGTTCTCCGGGTTTCGCGGGGTTGATCGCCCGGGATCTGGCGACCGCAGATCTCCCCGGCGAACGGCGGATCCACGTATTTTACGGCCCGCCGGGCGCCGGAAAGACCACCACGGTAGCAAAAATCGCCTGTCGCTACAAAGAACAGGGCAAGCCGGTCACGCTGGCGACCATGGATGTCTTCCGTCCGGGAGGGGTTGCGACCCTCCGGGAGTACGCGGCCCGTATCGGTACCGGGTTTCACCCGCTTCGCTCGCTGGACGAACTCGAGGGGCTGCTGATGAACAGTCGGGACACCGTACTCCTGGATACCCCCGGCCGCTGTCACCGGCGCGACGGCGTACTCGACGGTCTGCGGGGACTTCGGTACGGGGATTTTCCGGTAGCGGCCCATCTGGTCCTCGCCGCGAGTGCGGATACCCGGGTCAACATGGAGGCCAGCGAGCGTCTCGGCGAGTTCGGCATAGATACGATTATTTTCACAAAAACCGATGAGGCAGTCCGGTTCGGGGCCCTGTACGACGTCGCCGTCGTCTCCGGGCGCCCGATTTCCTTTCTCGGAACGGGCCAGCGCGTACCCGAGGATCTGAAACCCGCCACGGGCGAAGGGATTGCCGATCTGATTCTGGGAGGTGCTTCATGGAAGCAGGGCTGAGCGCCATACAAACCGCGAATGTTCCCGCGTCGACCCGTACCCGGGTTATTGCCGTAACCAGCGGAAAAGGCGGGGTCGGCAAGACCAATATCGTGGCCAATATGGCGGTTTGTTACCGGAACGCCGGATACCGGGTCCTGATTATGGACGCGGATCTGGGCTTGTCGAACATCGATGTGGTGCTGGGGCTTTCGCCCACGAGAAATATCGAACATGTCCTCGCCGGCGAGTGTGCCCTGGGCGACGTGATCGTTGGAGGTCCGGCGGGGGTACGGGTTCTTCCGGCGAGTTCGGGGACCCAATCCCTTACCCACCTGAGTGAAGCGGACAAACTCCGCTTCCTCGGAGAACTCGACGGATTCCAGGAAGATGTGGATATTCTTCTTGTGGACACCGGGGCCGGCATTGCCGATAATGTGCTCTTTTTCTGCGCCGCGGCCCAGGAGATTCTGGTGGTAGTAACCCCCGAACCGACGTCCATCACCGACGCTTATGCCTTGATTAAGGTATTGTCCCGGCACTACGGCGAACGGCGTTTCCGGATCCTTGCCAACAATGTCACCGGTTCTTCCGAAGGGCTTGAGACGTTCAAGCGCCTGGCGTTGGCCGCCGACCGCTTCCTGAACGTCTCTCTGGACTATGTGGGATATATCGGAAGCGATAAAGCCGTGTCGAGGGCCGTGCGGTGCCAACAGCCTTTCGTGACGCGCTTTCCCTCGGCTCCGGTGTCGAAAGATATCCGACGGGTGGCCGCGGGGCTGATCGAAGGCGGCGACGGCCAGACCCCGAAAGGCACGGTTCAGCTCTTCTTTCAACGAATTCTCGGAGGTGGGGCATGAAACCGGACGCCGGCGTTGCGGAACGGGAACGGGAACTTCTGATCCAGGAGTTTGTTCCAAAAATTAAGTATATGGCCTCCCGTCTGAGTCCGTCGCTCCCCGGGGGGCTGACCATGGACGACCTGATCAGCGCCGGCGTCGTGGGGCTTCTGGATGCCCTGGATAAATACGACCCGGGCAGAAACGCCAAACTTACCACCTACGCGGAGTTCCGGATAAAGGGCGCAATGCTTGACGAAATCCGCTCCATGCAATGGGCTTCCAGGGGCGTGAAACGTCGGGTTGCGGAGGTCCGACGCGCTTACGTGGAGCTTGAGCGGGTTCTGCACCGACCGCCGGAACAGGAGGAGGTGGCGGAAAA
>CAYYSS010000439.1:0-2449 GCA_964474325.1 uncultured Nitrospirota bacterium | reverse complement strand
CTATCGCGAACGTCAGGCATGCCCGGTTCCGTTCGGTGAAGGCTCTGATTCCCAAATCGATTCCTGGGAGATTAAGCCCTTTGCGGGACCCCAGTTCGCCCCCCGTCGTCACCCGGCAGACGACGTCGCCGCCAGCGATCTTCAGGACTTCCATGCCCATGGCGCCGTCGTTCAGGAACAGGTTGTCGCCGGGCCTCAGCACCTCCGGCAGGCGGGGAAAATTGACAGAGACCCTGCCGCTGTCTCCCGGGACGTCTTCGGTGGTCAGGATGAAGGTGTCGCCCGGGGCAAGGACGACGGACTCTGTTTCGAACCGGCCGATACGGATTTTCGGACCCGGCAGGTCCGCCATGATTGTTACGGACCGTCCGGCGGTCTCCTCGGCGCGCCTGATAACCTCGAGCGTGGCCCGGTGGGTCTCGAAGTCCCCGTGGGAGAAATTAAGACGGGCCACGGTCATGCCGGCCTCGATCATGCGGACCACCGTCGGGACCGTATTCGACGCGGGGCCGATGGTGCATACGATCTTCGTCTTGCTCGATGGGAGCTTGACCGTGCCGGCCTCATCGCTTTTTTTCATGAAGATGACCTTTAAAGTTGCGTAAAAAACGTATTGCTTACCACACTGAGGATTATTCTAACCGGGCGGGCGGTTGTCGTTCTCAGTGGGCCCCGGGCTGATGGGAGCACGTACAGGATGTTGAGCCGTCGCACGTTTCTGACCGGGCCCGGTTGCGCAGGGCGAGTCTTTTTCCGAACGGCACCAGGGAAATCCCGATGACAACCAGGGCTGCGCTGTTGTTCAGCCACCGGGGAATGGTGTCGGCGGCGGTCCCCAGTACGGCGACGGGTGATGTTTTCAGGAACCCGTAGAGCGCGTCCGTTCCCAGGCCGAAAAAGACCGCGCATACGGCGATGGCCGTCAGATAGAGCAACGTGGCCCGGCGCCCGAGGGTTTTCAGCAGAACGGGGAGGGAAGCCATGTTGGTCGCCGGTCCGGCGAGAAGAAAGACGAGCGCGGCCCCCGGACTCACACCTTTCAGGATCAACGCCGCCGCAATGGGGGTCGATGCGGTGGCGCAGATGTAGATCGGAATCCCCACGGCAAGCATGAGGAGCATACTCGAAAGTCCGCCTCCCAGGTAAACGGGCAGGAAGTCGTCGGGAACGAAGACGCCGATGAGTCCTGCGAGGAAGATACCCACGAAAAACCAGCCCGCAATATCGCCCCAAAGGTCCGTGAAAGCGTAACGGATCCCCGCTCTGATCTTCTCTCCGGTGCTGTGATGGCCGGCGTGTTCCGCAGGGGAGCAGTCCTTGCCGTCACAGCAATTGTCCACCGGGCAGGATGGAAGAAGTACTTCGGGCGTCGTGTTCTTTGGCGGGCGCGACAGGTTTTCGGCGATGCCTGCGGCCATGGCGGTCAGGAAGGCTGCCACGGGCCGGACGACGGTCATGATAGGGTCGAGAAGGGCGTAGGTGACGGCAATGGAGTCTACGCCGGATTCCGGTGTGGAAATGAGAAACGCGGTCGTCGCTCCGCGGGTTGCCCCCTGTTTTCGAAGGGCGACGGCGGCGGGAAGCACTCCGCATGAACAAAGCGGCAGGGGGATCCCGAAGAGGGCCGCCTTGGTTACGGAGCGTATGGGGCCTGTGCCGAGGTGCCGGGCAACGTACTCCGGTGAAAGGAATACCTTGATGAGACCCGCCACCAGGATACCAAAAAGGATAAACAGTGCCGAGTCGGTCAATACGTCCCACGCGGAAGCGGCCACGATGAGGATCCATTCGACGGGAGGCATCAGCGTTCCTTCCGCACGTGGTCAAGCCCGAGTTCCAGGAGACGGGTGACGTGGTCGTCCGCCAGGCGATAATAGAGTATCACTCCCTCGCGGCGGTTCGTAACGAGCCGGAGTTGGCGGAGGAGCCGTAACTGGTGGCTGACGGCGGATTCCGTAACGCCGAGAAGTGCGGCCAGGTCGCATACGCACATCTCGCCTCCCGAAAGGGCCTGGAGGATGCGGAGTCGCGTGGGATCCCCCATGGCCTTGAACAGATCGGACACACCGATTACGTCGGTGTCTTCCAGGGAACCGGCACGGGCACTCATAACGCGGTCTTCGTGGACAATCCGCAACCCGCACAGATCGGCTTCGGCCAAGGTATCGTTATTTTCGCAATATTTGATCATATGCTCATATAATACCACATGGCCTCAAGAAAATCCGCAAGACGGCATAAAACAAGGTTCGGGGTTCCGGGTTCAAGGTTTTGGGTTCGGGGTTAGAACATGGCGCGTTGAACACGGACCGCCGACCGCCTGCCTTTCACGTTTCCCCTCTTCCTTCTTCCTTCTTCCTTCTTCCTTCTCCCTTCTGACTTCCGCCGAAGGCGGGTGTGATTTTTCAAAACCATTCCCCAGTTTAAGGGGGTAGTTTTTCAAAACTAT
>CAYYSS010000438.1:0-2455 GCA_964474325.1 uncultured Nitrospirota bacterium | reverse complement strand
AGAATGTATCGGGTTCGATATGGGGGGGACGTCCACGGACGTGTGCCGTTATGCGGGGCGGCTCGAACGGGTCCTGGAAGTGGAGACGGGCGGTGTACGGTTTACAACGCCCATGCTCAACGTGGAGACGGTCGCCGCCGGGGGGGGATCGGTCCTCTCGTTCGACGGCAGGAAACTTACCGTGGGGCCCGAATCGGCGGGAGCGGACCCGGGACCCGCGTGTTACGGCAGGGGCGGGCCCGCAACCATAACGGACGCCAATCTCATCCTGGGGAGACTCGTACCTGATTTCTTCCCGGCCGTATTCGGTCCGAAACGGGATCGCCCCCTTGACCGGGAGGCCGCCCGTGCCCGGCTCACGGCGATCGCCGGGGAAGTGGAAGAGCGTTTCGGCCGGAAGATGACGGTGGAGGAACTGGCTCTTGGATTCGTCCGCATTGCAAACGAGGCCATGAGCAGGCCGATCAAAGACCTTTCGGTAGCCCGGGGTTACGACCCCAGGACCCACACACTGGTCTGCTTCGGGGGCGCCGGGGCACAGCACGCCTGCGGCGTGGCCCGCGCCCTGGGTATTCAAAAGATCCGCATACACCCTTTCGCGGGACTGTTGTCGGCCTACGGGATCTTGCGGTCCGTCCACCGGCGCACTGCGGTGGAGAGCATATTGAAACCCGTTGACGGGAAATCCCTCGCGGAGACCGGCAGGCGGGCGGGCGAGATTGCAAAACGATTAGGGAATATTCTCCGGGCGGAAGCGGGGCTGCCGGAGACCGCGCCCCTTGTAACAACGGTGGAGGCGGACGTGAGGACGGCGGGTATGGATACCTGGCTTACCGTGCCCTTTTCCGACTCACCGGAAGAACTGAAAAGGGTGTTCGGCGAGCGGCACCGGCGACACTTCGGTTTTGATCCGCCGCCGGAGAAGACGGAGATAGCCAACATACGGGTAGACGTGGAATCCACGGGTGAAGCGTCAAAGGAGGATGCGACCGGGAAACCCGTGGAGTACGTCCGTTTAGAGCCGCTCCGGCTGACGCCGGTCTGGTTTTCGGGCAACGGCGCCGAGGACACGCCGGTCTATCGGCGGGACGACATCCGACCGGGGGGCGTGATCGAGGGACCGGCCCTGCTGGTCGAGAGACATTCCACGGTGGTGGTCGAGCCCGGTTTTGTCTGCACCTCCGATACCGACGGGACGCTGGATATAACCCTGGGCGGCGAAGCTCTAGCCGAGCGGGTCACCCGGGGCCGGGACCCGGTGCTTCTCGAGGTATTCAACCATCTCTTCATGAGCGTGGCCGAACAGATGGGCGATACCCTTCGGCGGACGGCCCATTCGGTCAATATCAAGGAACGTCTGGACTTTTCCTGCGCCCTCTTCGACGGCGAGGGACGACTGATCGCAAACGCACCGCACATCCCGGTACATCTGGGCGCCATGGGGGAGACCGTGCGCAGTCTTATCGCAGAGCGGGGAGAGGACCTCCGCCCCGGGGACGCCTACGCCACCAACGACCCCGCCCTCGGGGGCTCGCATCTCCCGGACGTAACCCTCATCTCTCCCGTATTCCGGGAAGGCCGCCCGGTTTTTTTCGTTGCCTCGCGGGGACATCACGCCGATATCGGGGGGATCGTTCCGGGATCGATGCCCCCGGCGGCGGCCCGTCTCGAGGAAGAAGGCGTCGTCTTGTCCCATCTTCTCGTTATCCGGGACGGCGCGTTTCGCGAAGAGATTGTGCGGGCGGCGCTCTCTGCGGGAGAGTATCCCGCCCGGAACCTGCCGGAGCGCCTGTCGGACCTCCGTGCCCAGGCGGCGGCCAACGCGAAAGGGATCGAAGAACTCGACCGGCTCTGCAGGCACTACGGATTCCCGGTGGTTGCGGCCTACATGGATTACATCAGGGAAAACGCCCGCGAGGCGCTCGAAGAGGCCCTGTCGGACATAGTCGAGAAACGGGGCGACGGCCGGAGGTGGCGGGGTGTTTTTGAGGACGCGCTCGACGACGGTACTCCCGTCCGGGTTGAGATACGGATTTCACGGGAAAAAGACGGCCCGCCCCGTGCGGTCATCGATTTTTCGGGTACCGGCCGGCGCGTGCGGGGAAATCTCAACGCCCCGAGGGCGGTAACCCGCGCAGCGGTCCTTTACGTCCTCCGGCTTCTGATCGAGCGGGATATCCCGCTGAACGACGGGTGTTTCGAGCCCGTCGACGTGTATATTCCCGAAGATTCCCTGCTCGATCCCGGTGTGGGCGCGGCGGTAGCCGGCGGAAACGTGGAGACGTCCCAGCGGGTGGTGGACGTCCTGCTCGGCGCCCTCGGTGTTACGGCCGCGTCTCAGGGCACGATGAATAACGTACTCTTCGGCCGCCCGGACGGAAGCGGCGCCCAGTACTACGAGACCCTGGCCGGGGGGTCGGGTGCGACGGCTGAGGCCGCGGGTGCGGATGGGGTG
>CAYYSS010000437.1:0-2459 GCA_964474325.1 uncultured Nitrospirota bacterium | reverse complement strand
GTATTTTCTTGATTCCACCGGCCCCTTTTCCGGGAAATTTCTGCAACGTCAGGGGAAAGACTATGAGAAATGCAGGTTAAGTTTCTCCGACTGAGGCCGGAGGCGGTGCTTCCCGCCTATCAGACCGAATGGGCATCCGGATTCGATCTCCACGCCGCCGAAGGAACCGTGATCGGCCCGGGGGGGACCGCGACGGTGGATACGGGGTGGGCCGTCCAGATCCCGGCGGGATATGAACTCCAGGTCCGCCCTCGAAGCGGCCTTGCATTCAAACACGGCGTTACGGTTTTGAATACCCCCGGCACCATCGACGCCGACTACCGGGGACCGGTAAAGGTCATTCTCATCAACCACGGTCCGGAGACCTTCCGGATTTCTCCCGGTGACCGCATTGCCCAGGCAGTCCTCGCTCCGGTTGTCCGGGGCCGTCTCGTGGAAGCCCTGACGCTCGAAGATACCGATCGGGCCGACGGCGGGTTCGGTTCCACGGGGATCTGACCGAAGGCGGCCTTGGAGCCGCAACCGGAGAGCCGGGGCGACAAGAGGCCTGAAACATCGCTGCAAATTGCAAAGTCGTCGCGGATAAAAAACGGCTTGATGCCGCCGCCGTTGCTTACCAACCTGTTAAACTACGTCATCGTGCCCTGTTCGTTGTAACCCGAAGTGATTTTGGACCCGTCGTTCGGAAACAGCGGCGGCGCCACGGCTGAAACTTCCCGAGTCGGGTCTTCTCGACGAAGGGCCGAATCGACTCTGCAGATTGCGCAGAAGTTGCGGGCAAAGAAACTAAGATCTTGTGACTCCCAAACGAGCTGTTATTATCGGTGCCGGACCGGCGGGTCTCACCGCGGCCCTGGAACTCTTGCGCAGAACGGATATACGGCCGATTGTTCTCGAACGGTCGGCGTACGTGGGCGGGCTTTCCAAAACCGTCGAATATAGAGGCAACCGTATTGACGTGGGGGGGCATCGTTTTTACTCGAAATCCGACCGGGTCCTGAAATGGTGGTTCGAGCTTATGCCTCTCGTTGACGGCGCCGACGACCACCGATGCGGGGGGAGGATATCAACCGAAGGAATTGCCTTCCCCGGATACGGGGAAGACGACACCACGTTTCTCGTCCGCCGTCGAAAATCCCGTATTTTCTTTCTCCGAAAATTTTTCGACTACCCGCTGAGACTTGACCCTGGACTTCTCCGTAACCTCGGTCTTGGAAGAAGTCTTTTAATCGGGCTCAGCTATTTGCGGTCGGCCCTCTTCCCGATACGCAATGAAAAAAACCTCGAAGAGTTCCTGGTCAACCGTTTCGGCCGACGGCTCTACCGGCTTTTTTTCAAGAGTTATACGGAAAAAGTCTGGGGCATGCCCTGTCATGAAATAAGTCCCGACTGGGGAGCCCAACGGATCAAGGGGCTTTCCGTTCGTGCCGCGCTCGCCCATTTCCTCTCGTCCCGCCAGCGGGGCCGTTCAACAGGGGACCAGAAAGATGTGGAAACAACCCTGATCGAGAGCTTCTGGTACCCAAAATACGGCCCCGGTCAGTTTTGGGAGACCGTCGCTTCGGAGATCGTGCGTCTCGGCGGCGAAATCATTCTCCATATGAGCGTTGAACGTATTTTTCGTGGAAAACGGGCGATCAGCGCCCTTGAGGCCCGGGATACCCGTGACGGATCCCGACGCAGGTTTGCGACTGACTGTGTCTTCTCTACGATGCCGATCCGGAATTTCGTCGCGGCCCTCGATCCCGCAGCGCCGGCGGACGTGGTGGAAATAAGCGAAGGGCTGGTGTATCGCGACTTCCTGACCGTGGGACTTCTCTTAAAACGGTTGAATGTGAGTGAACCGACGGGCACTGAGGGCTTGATCCCGGATAATTGGATTTATGTTCAGGAACCCGACGTTCGGATGGGAAGAATTCAGATATTCAACAATTGGAGTAAATGCATGCTGGCCGACCCGTCAAACGTCTGGATCGGTGTTGAATATTTTTTCTCTCAAGGTGACGAAATCGCCGGATTATCCGATGACCGGATGGTGGCCCTCGCAATTTCCGAACTGGAGAGAATAGGCTTCGTCCGTCCGGACGACGTTTTAGACTCAACGGTTCTCCGGGAGGAAAAGGCCTACCCAGCATACGTCGGCGCCTACGACCGTTTCCACGTCCTCAGGGAATTCCTCGACGGCATCGAGAATCTTTATTGTATCGGCCGAAACGGAATGCACCGGTACAACAACATGGACCATTCGATGCTCTCCGCGATGACCGCGGTCGACCAGATCACTAAGGGCATCCGGGACAGAGAACCGATCTGGCGCGTAAACAGCGAGTAGCGCGGCTGGGACGCATGTTTGCCTTGCCGTGGTATGGAATACGGGGCCTGCGGCCTCGGAAAAATCCGCAAGACGGCGTAAAACAAGGTTCGGGGTTCCGGGTTCAAGGTTTTGGGTTTGAACGTCG
>CAYYSS010000436.1:0-2467 GCA_964474325.1 uncultured Nitrospirota bacterium | reverse complement strand
GTTGGTGGGGGGGGGGGTAGTTTTTCAGGTGCGGCGTAGTCAGGTTCTTGAAAACCCGGGGACTGAGCACATCGGACGTGGCGCCCATTTCCCGAATGGTGATGAAATCCACCCCGGCCTTCTCGTACTCACCGGCAACGGCGACAATGGCGCAGGTGAGGTCGTCCATGAGCTTGTTGACCTTATCGGGTTTTTTGAAGGACAGTTTCAGCAAGTCGTTAAGTTCCATGATCTGCCCTGCCAGGGTGAAGGGCCCGAGCAGATAGGATGCAATGGGGACTTCTTCGCCGATTTCGGCCTTGGCAATGCCGATCGCTTCACGCATCAACGGAATCCGGCCCCGCTCCGTATAGTCCGCGGGCACCTCAATGGTCATCTCGTCGGCGCTGTGGATGACCTTCTCCTTAATTGTCGGATAGAGAAGGTCCTCGGAATTCGGATACGTGTTGATCTTCGCACCCAGGGCCTCGGCCTCAACACAGAGGTCAAAAGGCAGGACACAGGAATCGTACCCGAAAAGTTTCGTTGTGGTCATGGCCGTTTCGGCCATCTGCCGGGCATCAAGATGGACCTGGGCGAACTTATGCCCCAATTCATCCAATCCCGCCGTGGTTACATTGCCCATCCCGCTGAAACAGGGCGGGCGATCCGTTTCTTTGCCGGAGAACAGGTTCATCACCCGTTCCTTCGAAGTCATGGTTTCCGCCAACGTTTACTCTCCCTTCGTATCAGATATTTGAAACCGGAAGACGGATATCGCAACAACCCGGCCGTTCAATAGTCGTGCGCCCGTTCTTCCCGTAGTGTTGATCACTTTCTCGCTCCGCCGGTGACAAGCTTATCCAGAAAGTCGCTGAAATATTTCTTTATCGGCAGGTCCGGATTGTCACCGATTACACCCCGTTCGTCGTAGACCAGCGTGGATAACAGAATCTGCCCCGTCGCCACCGCCGGAAAGATCCGCGATGCGGTTACAATCGGACCGTAAAGATCAAAATCGCTCCACAGGGCGGTAGACATCCCTTGCGCCACTGCGTCCATCGCCCTGAACCCGTCGAGTCCCCAGGCTTCTTTCGCCTCCTTCCACATATGCGTCCCGTTGGAATAGGCACTGCCGCAGGGGAGGCCGAGTTTTTCCTTTATAAGCTTATTCGCCAGCAATGAGAACGACGTGGACGGGAGGTTCATCACCGATGTATCCACGATAACCGTATCGAAATCCGCCGCTCCCTGGTCGAGAATCCGCTCCGCCGATGCGAGCCGCCCCGCCGGCGATTGGTCCTGATCGTCAAAGGCCTGAATAATCACATGTTTAATGCCGAGATCCTTGAGCCGTGCGACCTGCCCCGGGATATCCTTATCCCACGGCGTGATGCTGTTATAAAGGAACTTGTCTTGAAGCCCCAGCTCCGCGATATATTCCGTTGCTTTCGCCCGTTTTTCGGCCACCCACATATCGATGCCGAACGGCATATCCGTTGTCTCGCGATAAAAGTCGATATAGATCTTGGCCTCTTCCGCACTGTTGGCGACCATGGCAACCATGGACGGGATTCCCGTCGCGGCCGAAAGTTCCTCTTGTTTCCGTATGAGTTCCGTCGCCCGCTGGCGGTCGAAGTTCCCTTTCCGGTCCTCGAGGATCCGGTCCTTGTTGTGAAACATGGACGCAATGAGTAGCGGCGGGTTGTCGCCGGGCTGTCCGCCGATCTTAATTCCCGCAAAGTCAAAAACCTTCTGCTCCGTAGAAAACGTAAACATATAGTCTCCCTTAATTCGGTCCCGGACCGGAGGGATGCCCGGCATCCCTCCGGTCCCGTGGATTTAGAAAACGCCGTGGTCGAATTTCGGCTGAGGAAGATACTCCCACTCCTCGCCGGCACGGAATTTCTGGTCAATCTCGATGCACTTCAGTGCGTATTCAAAAGCGTAGGGAATGCCCGGCCCCCCCGGTACGAAACCCGCCAGGATCATACCCACCGACGCGGCCTCGAACACCTGCTCGGACGTGGCACCGGCGTTGATCGCCGGGATAACGTGAACGATACAGCGCGGCGAACAGTAGGCCACGCCGCCCGACATGAACATCAATTCCTTCACCGCTTTCGAAAGAGCGCCGTCGGCGAATATGCTGGCGTAGAAATCGGCAAAGGTCTTCCCCGGTACCGGAGTTACCGTGTTGATGATTTTGAACATCCGCGGGACGAACCCACAGTTCTTCTGCATGTACTCGTTTACTTCGTCGACTGACATCTTAGAGATCTCTTCGAACATAACTTCCCCTTTCTTTTCGTCTGTAGTTGTGTCCGATCCGGCCGTCGCGTCCGACGTCCGGAAGAACATACGTTTCAGCTCTTCCCAAAAACCTCCCATATGAGCCGCCTCCCCTTTTCTTGAATTCGCTCTAACGGCTCCTCTGACATTTTCGTCCCTATCACCTCCCCTGAAATTTGCGGGACCGTCCTGTTTA
>CAYYSS010000435.1:0-2469 GCA_964474325.1 uncultured Nitrospirota bacterium | reverse complement strand
ATCGAAAAGATTTTCATTATCGCCTGCGGCACGTCGTGGCACGCGGCCCTGCTGGGGAAGTTCCTCTTCGAGAAACACTGCCGGATCCCTACCGAAGTGGATATCGCATCGGAGTTCAGGTACCGGGACCCGCTGATTACGTCGAAGACCCTGACGATCCTCATCAGCCAGTCCGGCGAGACGGCCGATACCCTGGCCGCTCTCAGGGAGGCCCGGGCCAAAGGCGGCAGGGTGGTCGCTGTCTGCAACGTGGTGGGGTCGTCCATCGCCCGGAAAAGCGACGGGGTCATCTATACCCACGCGGGACCCGAAATCGGCGTGGCCTCCACCAAAGCCTTCACGACCCAGATCGTGGCCCTCTACCTCTTTTCCCTGAAACTCGCCCGGGCGCGGGGGCGCATGGACGCGGACGATTGCCGGAGGCGCCTCAAAGGCCTCCTGGAGTTACCGCGGCATCTGGAAGAGGTACTGAAAACCGACGACCGGATACAGCCCATCGCCCAGGAGTTTATGGATGCAACGGACTTTCTCTACCTCGGCAGAGGCAACCAGTATCCGATCGCACTGGAAGGCGCCCTCAAACTCAAGGAGATCTCGTACATCCATGCCGAAGGCTATCCCGCCGGCGAGATGAAACACGGGCCCATCGCCCTGATCGACGAACACCTGCCGGTGGTGGTGGTCGCTCCGGGAAACGCGATCTGCGAGAAGGTGGTCTCCAACACCGAAGAGGTGCGTGCCCGCGGCGGGCGGGTTATCGCCGTGACCACCGCCGGGGCCCTGGATCGTATCGGCCCGGTCGACGGGGTGATCGTCGTACCGGAGATCGACGACGACCTGATGCCGGTACTGACGACGGTGCCGCTTCAACTCCTCGCCTATCACGTGGCCGTGCTCCGCGGCACGGACGTGGACCAGCCCCGGAACCTGGCAAAGAGCGTGACGGTTGAGTAGCGGTGAAGATCGGCACAAAGGGACAGGGGGGGGGGAAGACGAGTCGCGGGCCGCTTCCGACGTCTCACATCTCGCGCCTTTCGTCTTATAGACATGTACGGAGTTGAACCGCTGTGAATATCGCCATTATCGGAACCGGATATGTAGGGCTGGTATCGGGGGCCTGTTTCTCCGAATTCGGGCACTCGGTGACCTGTGTCGACAAGGACGCGGCCAAAATCGCGGCCCTCGGCCGGGGCGAGGTCCCCATTTACGAACCGGGCCTTTCGGCCATGGTGGAAAAGAACGCCCGGGAAGGCAGGCTTTCGTTTACCACGGAGATCGCCGGCGCCGTCGCCGGCGCCCAGGCCGTGTTCATCGCCGTCGGGACCCCCACGTCCCGCCGGGGCGACGGCTACGCGGACCTGAGCTACGTGTACGAGGCCGCACGGGAGATCGCGGAACACCTGGCCGGCTACACCGTGGTGGTCGACAAGAGCACCGTACCGGTGGGCACGGCGCGCCAGGTGAAACGCATCATCGCCGAGGCCAACCCGGCGGCGGATTTCGACGTGGCGTCGAACCCGGAATTTCTCCGGGAGGGGGCGGCCATCGGAGACTTCATGCGTCCCGACCGGGTGGTCCTCGGGGTGGAGTCCGGACGGGCCGAAACGATCCTCCGGGAACTCTACAACCCCCTCTATCTCCTCGAGACCCCGGTGGTTGTCACCGGTATCGAGACGGCGGAACTCATCAAGTACGCATCGAATGCGTTTCTCGCAACGAAGATCAGTTTCATAAACGAAATGGCCAACCTCTGCGAGGCCGTGGGGGGGGACGTCAAGGCCGTGGCCAGGGCCATGGGGCTCGACAAACGTATCGGACCGAAGTTTCTCCACCCGGGGCCCGGCTACGGGGGGTCGTGTTTTCCGAAAGACACCCTGGCGCTCATGCGGATCGCCCAGGAACACGGTGTGCCGTCCCGGATCGTAGAGACCGTGGTAGAGGTCAACGCAGCCCAGAAGGCCCGGATGATCCGGAAGATCCGCTCGGCCCTCGGGGGCGACGAGGCGGGAAAGACCGTTGCGGTCCTGGGCCTTACGTTCAAACCCGAGACCGACGATATGCGGGAGGCCCCCGCGCTCACCATCATCCCGGCGCTGATCGAACACGGCGCCCGGGTGCGGAGCCACGACCCCCAGGGCATGGAGGCCTGCCGGGAACTCATTCCGGATATGGACTATTGCGGAGATCCCTACGAGACTCTGGAAGGGGCCCACTGCTGTGTACTTATGACCGAGTGGAACCAGTACCGTGCCCTTGACCTGGAACGGGTCCGGAACACCATGAACGAGCCGGTGATCGTGGATCTCAGGAATGTGTACGACCCGCAACGTATGGCGGACCTGGGATTCCGGTATCACGGAGTAGGACAAGGGGGATAGATGGGGAAAGGGAGAAGTTAGAAGGGAGACGTAACGTTACAGTTGCATAAAATACGGGGCCGGCGGCCTCAAAAAAATCCGCAACACGGCG
>CAYYSS010000434.1:0-2481 GCA_964474325.1 uncultured Nitrospirota bacterium | reverse complement strand
CGCCCCTTTTGATAAATTCACAGAAATCACTTCCGAGAAGTGCGGAATGTAAGGCTCGGGAAGGAGTGCGGTATAAACGTTTCGAAATATCTCAAAAACCTGGACTGGCAGAACCCTGGACACAACCGGCGGAAAGAGCAATGTTAATACGAATCGTCCGCATGACGTTTAAGAACGACTGTATCGAGCAATTTCTCGAAATATTTGAACGCTCCAAGGGTCACATACGCAAATTTCCCGGTTGCAGACACCTTGAACTCCTCAGAGACTGGGACCAGGAGAACGTTTTTACCACACTCAGCCACTGGAACGACAGGGAGGCACTGGAACGATACCGGAGGTCGGACCTCTTCCGGGAGGTATGGGCCCAGACAAAACCGCTGTTTCAGGAAAAACCCCTGGCGTTTTCCCTGAGCCGGTTTGAGAACCGGGCTTCCAAAAAACGCTGACCCGGGTTTCTCACGGCCGGATAATACCGCCCCCGCCCCCTGGCGGCGGAGGAAAACCGCCGGCGGGACCGCCGACGCCGCCCTGGGGCACAACGATGGAAGAGGCGGCCTCGCGGCGGAGTTCGTTGAGTTCTTCGACTGCCTTTTCTACGGCTTTTTTGGCCGCATCTTCGTAGCCCTTCGCCGCTTCTTCCAGCGTGGCCGCCGAGATTTCAAACGAGAGGGGCAGAGTGCCCATCGGCGTGAGGATCTGTGTTTCACCGACAAAGAGAACCGGCCGGCTCGGGTCGGTCTCCCCCGCACCGTTTACGGGAGTCAGCCGCCGCACGGTTCCCACCTTACGGTCGGTAAACACTTCTTCCCGGTAGAGATCTTCGGGTTTCATGGACATATCGGGCATTTCTCGGCCAAGGGTCATCGCGTTGTCGTCTCCAATCGAAATTTTTCAAATACGTTCCCTGTGTACTGTGTGGGAAATACGTGAAGTTAATTGCGAGACGTTTCTTTTGCTCCCAAGGCGCGCCGACGCAGGCGTGGCACAGCTCCGTCGAGGAGGCGCAACGCCGGGAGCGGGAGATAACGGCCGCAAAAAGCTCAACGAATTTTCCGAACAGTGTATTAGATTACCAGAAGCAACGAAGCTTTGCCGTGCCGCACCCGGACGGACGGCCCGGGTGACCGGGGAAAAGAATCAACCGCCGGGACGGCGTTTCTTCCAGAACTTCAGGTCCTCCAGGGCCACCTTTGCCAGTTCCACCGGGGTCTTGCCGATGGCCTCTTTGCACCTGCACGAGTCGTTCAAACGGTCCCGGCAGGACCTGCAGAGGAGCTCCCGGCGGCCGTCGACGAACGTCTCCTGGAGGTCGGCGGATTCTTCGCCGCAGGCGGTGCACGATGTGGGTTTGGTTTCCATATAACCTCCCGCTGCGTTATTGTTTATGATAACCCCGGCGCTTGAAAAGGGGAAAAGGACGTGCGAGGGGTAAACCTGTTGTTGCAGAAGAATTGCCGCGAAAGGGGCCGGGGGACCAGAAAAATACGCACCCGCCTCCGGCGGAAGTCAGAAGGGAAAAGGGAGAGGGAAGACGGGAGAAGTAAAGTCTTTTCACGTCTAACGTCTTCCTGACTCTACTTCACGTCTCACGTCTTCCGTTTCCCGTTTTCCTGCCTCTTACGTCTTCCCGAGTCGGGTCTTCTCGACGAAGGGTCGATCCGACTTTGCAGTTTGCAGAGACGTTTTCGTCCGGGGACAAACGACCGGCCTTTGGTTGCGGCTCCAAGGCCGCCTTGGGGTCGGCGGGTGCGTTCGCCGCGGGTGTCTCGTTGAACCCCGCAGTGCGCTATAATGCCCGTTGACATCATGAACTATACGGTTGATCTTGAGGAAACAACACTCGTTATCCGGTGCGTTAAGGCGTTCACTTATACCAACGCCCTCGAGGTCCTGGAACCGATCAGGACGTCCCCGGCGTATACCGGCGCGGAGCAGGTTCTGATCATCGACACGGAATCGACGTTTAACGCCTCGGTGAAAGAGATGCAGAAGCTTTCAGCGATATTTATCGGCCTTCTGAAAGAACGGTCCGGCCGGATCGCATTGGTCGTTTCCTCCCCTCATCACTTCGGTTTCGGGCGGATGACGGAGGCCCTTGCCGATTCCGGACCGGGTATCTTCAGGGTGTTCACGGCCGAAGACGCGGCGCGGCGATGGTTCGGGGCCGAAGAAACGCAGGTGCGAACGTGACGGCGGCAAATCGCTATTCGATTGTAATCTTCGGCATATGTGCGGTATTCGTTCTCCTGCCCGCCTGCGGCCTCAAGACGGCCCGGCCTACCGCGCGCCAGTGTATCCATACGGCCGACTGCCCCCACGGAGAGTACTGCCGACGGACCGATGAGGGGTGCGCCGGGCCGGGCACGTGCCAGGCTATGGACAAGGACCGGCCCTGCGAAGAGTCGCCGGACGACTGGTCGATCGTGTGCGGCTGTAACGGCAAGACCTACGACAGTCCCTGCGAGGCCCGGCGCGAAG
>CAYYSS010000433.1:0-2482 GCA_964474325.1 uncultured Nitrospirota bacterium | reverse complement strand
CATGGGCGTCTCCTCCCGATTTCCGTCCGCCGCCCCGGGGCGGCCTTCCGATCACACGGCGGGTCGAGGGTTCCGGAAACCTGCCGTGATCATCGATCAATCCTGGCCCGTTTGGTCGGGGAAGTCAAGATCAAGAAATCCTCCCCAGCCCTCCTTTGCGAACGGAGGGAGCCAGGCGGAAACGCACTTCCCCCGTTCGCAAAGGCGCACCGGGGGGGCCTTGAAGAGGGCCCGGGTGCCTGGGGTGTGATATTCTTAACGGGCGGCCAGGGGAGGCGCCGGGGTCGGCTGCGATCGACGGAGAGATGAAAAAATACATTCTGAAATCGGCGGCGGGGCAGGGGGGGGTGGTTCCCTACGAGGAGGACCTGAACCCGGAACAGTACGCCGCGGTGACCGAGTCGGACGGGCCGGTTCTGGTCCTTGCCGGCGCGGGGACCGGCAAGACACGGACCATAACCTATCGCGCCGCCCGGCTCATCGAGTCGGGTCTGAACCCGCGGGCACTTCTGCTCATGACATTTACGAACAAGGCGGCCCGGGAGATGCTCCGTCGGGTGGAGGAACTTCTCGGGCTCGACGTGCGGGGATTCTGGGCCGGGACCTTCCATCACGTGGGAAACCTGATACTGCGGCGGCACGCCGACCGGATCGGTTTTGCCTCGAACTATTCGATTCTCGACCGGGAGGACTCCCGGGATCTGCTCGACGGCTGTGTCGCGGCCCGGGGGATCGAGCGGAAAAAACTCATGTTTCCCAAGTCCGACGTCCTTCAGGCCATGATCGGCCTCGGAGTCAATACCGGGCGGAAACTCGACGATATCGTCATGGATCGTTACCCCCATTTCATTCCCCTGATCGACCAGATGCTCCGGGTGGCCGGCGACTACCGGGAGAAGAAGAAATCCCTGAATATGCTGGATTTCGACGACCTGCTGGCCGAGTGGGCCCGGCTTCTCGAGGAATGCCCGGACCTCCGGGCCCGGTACGAGGAGCAGTTCGAACACATTCTCGTGGACGAGTACCAGGATACGAACGCCCTTCAGGCCCGGATCGTGGACCTGCTCGGAAAGAGCCGGGGTAACGTCTACGTGGTGGGAGACGACGCCCAGTCGATCTACTCCTTCCGGGGGGCGAGTTTCCGCAATATCCTCGGCTTTCCCGAACGCTACCCGGAGGCCCGGATCCACAAGCTCACCACGAACTACCGGAGTACCCCCGAGATCCTCCGGGTCGCCAACGAGACCCTCCGGCACAGCGGCGAGGGCTTCCGGAAGGAACTCACTTCGGTGGCCCCGCCGGGAGAAGCGCCCCTGGTGGCGCCCCTGAGGGACGTCTACCAGCAGGCGGCCTTCGTTGCCCAGCGGATCGAGGAACTCCATCACGAGGGCCGGGAACTCGGGGAGATCGCCGTGCTCTACCGTTCCCATTTCCATTCAATGGAGATTCAGATGGAACTTACCCGCCGGGGGATCCCCTTCGAGATCCGCTCCGGTATCCGGTTTTTCGAGCAGGCCCACATAAAGGACGTGACCAGTTATCTCCGAATCTGCGTGAATCCCCGTGACGAGGTGGCTTGGTCCCGGGTGCTGAAACTCCTGCCCGGAATCGGGAAGGTAACGGCCCGGAAATTGATCGAACGGATCCTCACGCCGGGAACCGATCCCCTGGAAAACCTCTTTGCCGACGAGATCGCGAAGACCGTGAAGCCCTCCGCCCGGGACGGTTTTGAGGGCTTTGTCCAACTCATGGGCTCGCTCCTCGCCGATGTTCTCCGGGACCACCCGGCGGAGATGATCCGTACCGTTGTGGATAAAGGATACGGCGACGATCTCTACCGCCGCTTTCCCAACGCCCAGAGCCGCCTTGACGATCTGGATCATCTGGCCGAATACGCCCTGCGATTTGAGCGGACCGAGAGTTTCCTGAGCGATCTGGCACTGCTGTCGTCCGTAACAACCGACGATGTATCGGATGGAGAGGGGGATGCCGTGGTTCTTACAACGGTTCACCAGGCCAAGGGGCTCGAATGGCCGGCGGTCTTCGTGGTCTGGCTTGCCGAGGGCCATTTCCCGTCGGGCCGGTCGGTGCGGATCGAGGAGGAGGAAGAGGAGCGGCGGCTCTTTCACGTGGCCGTCACCCGGGCCGGTGAGCACCTCTGTCTCTGCTTTCCCCGGGAGGCCCACGGGTGGAAGGGACTCTCCTTCTTCTCCCGGTCCCGTTTCATCGAAGAACTGCCGGACGACGCCGTGGAATCGGTGTCGGTGGAGGAGGGATATTACTGATGGTGGACTCGATGAGCGCCGGACTCCGGGCGGCCATCCGGGCCTGGCCGCTGACGCTGTTGCAGTTCGGGGCGAAGGTTCTCTACGTTGTCGCGTTTTTCGTTATGGTGGTATTGCCCGGCCTGGTACTGTTCGGGGCCCTGGGTGCGGATATCGGAAGTCTGGATGCCGTTCCTACGGACCCGGCCGGGGTGATT
>CAYYSS010000432.1:0-2497 GCA_964474325.1 uncultured Nitrospirota bacterium | reverse complement strand
CATCAACGGTCTCGGCGAACGGGCCGGAAACGCCGCAATGGAAGAGATCGTCATGGCCCTGAACACCCGCCCCCAGTACTTCGAGGCAAGGACGAATATCGTCACCGAAGAGATTTATCGGGCAAGTCGTCTTGTGAGCCGGTACACGTGGGACATGCCCCGGAACAAGGCGATTGTCGGGAAAAACGCCTTCGCCCACGAATCGGGTATCCACCAGGACGGATACCTGAAAGAGAAATCCACCTACGAAATCATGCGCCCCGAGACTGTAGGGATTCCCCAGGGACGGCTTGTGCTGGGCAAACACTCGGGACGTGCCGCCTTCCGGGCGCGGCTCGAGGAACTGGGATACGTACTCGATCAGGAAAAACTGGACGCCGCCTTTCAGCGCTTCAAACACGTGGCCGACCAGAAAAAGGAGGTCTTCGACGAGGACCTGGTCGCCCTCGTGTCCGAAGAGATCGAGCGTCGGCCCCAGACCTTCGCTTTGGAAAAACTCGAGGTCAGGGCGGGTACCGAAGCTAAACCGAGTGCCGTGGTTGCCATGAGGATCCGGGGCGAGTTGAAAGATGAGTCCACGGAGGGCGACGGCCCCGTGGATGCGGTCTATCGCGCGATAGACCGTTTGACCGAAACCCGGGCCAAACTCGAGCGCTTCGAGGTAAAGAGCATCACGGGCGGCATGGAGGCCCTGGGGGAGGTCCAGGTAACGGTCTCCGAAGGGGACCGCACCGCCAGGGGCTACGGGGCGGACACCGATATCCTCACCGCCTCCGCCCAGGCCTATATCACCGCGCTTAATAAGCTTGAGCTGTTGACCCGGCATCAATAGCAAACAGTCGAGGGGACAACGCACCGTGCCGGACGAGGCCTGTCCGTCGAGCCGCCGGACCCGTATTTCCGTGCCGCCGCACGGTTAATAATTCTTCAGCGACCGCGTAGAGATCACCTCCATGGGCGGCCTGCCCTACGGCGGGAGCGAAAGCGACTTTTTCAGCGGCTTTTCCGTTCCCCGCAACAAGGAGATCATGCGCGTTTTCCGGGATCTGGAGATTGTGGAGCAACTCGGCTCCGGCATCCCGCGCATCCTGGAAGCCTACAGCAAAGATGTTTTTGAAATCAGAGAGAGCTTTATCCGGGTTGTCCTGCCCTACGCGAAACCGCTGACAAGTTTGCGGGATACATTACTACGGTCCGGGGCAGAAGTTACCGCACAAGTTACCGCACAAGTCGTGTTGTTCTGCAGACAGCCCCGTACGGCAAAAGAAATCATGGCCGAACTTGGGTTGAGACACTGGAAAACATTTCAGACCAATTATCTTCGCCCGTTGCTGGACGCCGGTCTCCTTGAAATGACCATCCCGGACAAACCCCGGAGCAGTAAACAGAAATATCGCCTGACGGATAAGGGCAGAGAGGTGCTGGAGAAGTTGGGGGGAGGGGCCAGCCAATGAAGTGGAGATATACGGACCTAGCTTCTGTCATATCGCTACTTGAAAGCGGCTCACGTCCCACAGGGGGTGCGTCCACTGAGAGCGGAACAATTCCGAGCTTAGGGGGAGAGAATATTCTTCGCAGCGGCGGGGCAACGATGAAGCCGCGTCCTCAGCGAGTCCTTGTGCCGGAAACTGTTTTCGACCAGAGAGTTGCAATGGCAATAGAACGCGGCAAGCTGGCGGATATGCTCTTTGATGACCCTGAAAAGCTCAGTCATCGGGCTCTGGGACGGATCATCGGCGTCCTGGAAAAAACATCACCCTTCAATGCAGCAATGGCTTCCGACAGGGTCGAGTCCGACGAATGTTCGAAAACATCCTTTTTAGGAAGCAAGCCTGTCAAAGAACATTCTGGAACGACGTGCCCGAGGCCAACCCGCTTTGATTAGGACACCCGGCGCTGACCCGAACAACAACAGGTATTGCGATGTCCGCCCCTTACCCGAGCCTGAACCTAACTGGACATGAGCCAGACCCTTTGAATAGGACGGCATAAGGGTTGCCTGATGCATTTCCAGACCGCTTCATCTCGATGAAGCAGCGGTTCCCGTCAGGTCATCGGCGGAGCAAACCGCCTGAGTCTCGATAAGTGTTTGGCGCGGAATCCATTCCGACGCCCCACTGGAAATTAAGACGGTACGAATGCAATACCTGTAAAAGAACAAGCGGAAGATCTATTTCGTTGGATCTTCGGCTACCGATCCTTTTCGCCCTTGACAAGCGGCGGCCTCATAAGTGTTATGTGTTTTTTTTAAGATACTCCTCAGCAACTTCCCACAGAGGTTTGCCAGATTGATTTACCCAATGCCAGTTACCATTAACACCGCCTGGGTCTTTTTTATCAGGGTGAGTATCTTTGAAGATTTTCCATGTTAAAGCAGATATTGAATATTCTTCGCCATCTTTTGCCCATTTAACGGCATTGCTCTGTCCGAGTTTTCCAGTTATTGTGACTTTTCAAAAGTGTTCCCCAGGTCTTTTTCATAAGTATTCCCCAGGGT
>CAYYSS010000431.1:0-2508 GCA_964474325.1 uncultured Nitrospirota bacterium | reverse complement strand
CTCCAGAGTCTTAATTACGGCCGGCTTGTAGCGGCTAATGTAGATCCTATCGAGAAGAAACCCCTTTACCACGTGCTTCCCGGGTCACGGTCGTTTTCCATCGCCGCGGCCGGATGCAACTTCTGCTGTACCCACTGCCAGAACGCTGATATCTCCCAGGTTTCCCGGTCGGCGGAACGAATACCGGGAGACGTCATCGAGCCCGGCGAGGTCGTTGCGATGGCACGGCGGTCCGGCTCGACTACGATCGCCTATACCTACACGGAACCCACGATCTATTTCGAGTTCGCCCTGGATACGGCGCGTATTGCCGTGGACGCGGGGATACGAAACGTTTTCGTCAGTAACGGCTATACGGGGCGTGACGCCGTCCGTGAGATCGCGCCGCTCCTTACGGCGGATAATATCGATCTCAAGTCCTTTTCCGACGAACATTATCGCACGGTCTGCGGCGCGCGCCTTGAGCCGGTCCTGGACACGATCCGTCTGATGAAGGCCTTGGGCGTATGGGTAGAAGTGACGACCCTTGTGATTCCCGAACGGAACGATTCGGACGGTGAACTCAGGGACATAGCCCGCTTCATATATTCCGTTGACCCTGATATGCCGTGGCATGTAAGTCGTTTTCACCCGACCTACAAGATGCTCGACGCCCCGCCCACGCCCCTTGAACGGATCATGCGGGCTCGGGATATCGGCCGGGAGGAGGGATTGCGGTTTGTCTATACGGGGAACTGCCCCGACGCCCCCGACGGCGGCAGTACCCGGTGTCCTTCGTGCGGTGGAGTCGTGGTCTCCCGGCGAGGTTACGGCGCCGACACACGGCATCTGGCCAACGGGTGTTGCGGCCACTGCGGGGAAGAAATCCCGGGTGTGTGGGAGTAGAAAGGGAATGGTGACTTCCGCCGAAGGCGGGGGACGAATCCGGGAGTTGAATGAGGTGCGGGAAAGCGGTTGTCTCAACCGGGAAAGTGCGCTACCCTGTAGAAAGGGCCCGGACTGGGGCTGGGCCCGCGGAGGAGGTACCCGTGGTGGAATCCTATTTTGCTCCGGCGGTGCGCCTCACGGGGGCCGAGCTTGCCCGTGACATCGCAGCGGTCAGTCGCAGTCCCGTCGTGGACGCGCTCTTAAAGACCGTTCACGGCCTTATCGCGGTCCTCAATCGTGAACGCCAGATCCTGGCGCTCAACGAGGCGTTCCTCACTACAATCGGCATCGACGACTCGGGCCGGATTCTCGGACTCAGGCTGGGTGAGGCCATCCGCTGCGTCCACGCCCACGATATGCCGGGCGGGTGCGGGACGAGTAAATACTGCGCCACCTGCGGTGCGGCCATCGCCATCGTTGCGAGCATTCAGCACGGTCGCGTCGAGGAACACAAATGCGTCGCAACCGTGGAACGCAGCGGGAAGCCCGTCGATATATGTCTGCAGGTCAGGTCTGCGCCCGTGGAGATTGCCGGCGAACAATTCTTGCTTCTTTTCCTCCAGGATATATCCAACCAAGAACGCCGGGCCGCCCTGGAGCAGGCCTTTTTCCACGATGTCAACAATATCCTTGGAGGCATTATCGGTGCAAGCGAGCTTTTATGTCTGAAGAACGGGGAGAGGAAAGACGAACTTGCGTGTCGGATACAATCCATGGCGATGCGCCTCGAACGCGAAGTGGCCCTTCAGCGCGCCCTGGCACACGGCGATTCCGGGCACTATAAGGCAGCCTTCGAGACCGTTATTCTTTCGACAATGATGAACGAATTACAGGATTCGGTTCGAACCCATCCGGCGGCTCGTGATCGGCGTATCTCCTGGGACGTCCCCTCGGCGGAGGTTTACACGGACCGGGGGCTTCTCTTAAGGGTGCTTAACAACATGGTCCTCAACGCCCTGGAGGCCGGCAACGAGGACGATGAGGTCCGCGTCGACGTCACGCTTTCCCCCGAGGACGTATTTTTCACGGTTCAGAATCCGGCGGTTATCCCCGAGTCGGAGGCGCGACGAATTTTTCAGCGGCATTATTCAACGAAGCCCGGTCCCGGAAGAGGGATGGGCACCTATATTATGAAACTCTTCGGCGAGACCGTCCTCGGGGGTACGGTATCATTTACCAGTTCCCCCGAGGACGGTACGACGTTCCGCTTCATATTGCCGCGGTAGCCCTGGATGCCGTCTTCCGATTGTCGCTTGAGGGTTGCGTCGGGAGGCCGCCGGAAAATATTACACCACACCGTCCCAACGTGGCGTTGGAGCCACAAGCAAAGGGTAGATCCGGAAACACGTCTGAAACTTCTCTGTAAACCGCAAAGTCGGATCGACCCTTCGTCGAGAAGACCCGACTCGGGAAGTTGCCGGTGAAAGAGGTGCTCCCCAAGAATCGGACAGGCTGTTAAGGTGGAAAACAGCACCGAGTTAAGACGGAGGAGGACACCCATGAGCAAAAGCAAACGCAGACGTTATCTTAACGTTGCAAAAGATTCTTGGAGAAGGGGCCGGCGGGATCAAAAAAATACGC
>CAYYSS010000430.1:0-2509 GCA_964474325.1 uncultured Nitrospirota bacterium | reverse complement strand
GGTTTGGGAGTATATCGACTGCGGACTATTTGTGCGCAGACGATAGCTGTCAGCACAAGGAGCGGGACGACCACGCTGCGGGGTTTCATAGGCGCAGACCTCCAACGACCCGACCGATCCGGTCCATTATTGTGCCCATTTCACCGATGATCTCCTGGACGTCCTGCCCGGTTTTCTCCGAACGTATAAGCTGCTCGACCTCATGCCCCAGGCTGACGAGGCGATCCGCGTCGTCCCGCATTTCTCTCACCCGGGCTCTGTACGTCTCCGTGAGTTGATTCATGGCATCCGCCATGGGTGTTGTGACATCTTTTTTTCGGAATCGCACCTCAGCGGTAAGGTCCCCGTCCCGGATTTTGTCGGCATCCCGGGCAAGACGCACCAGAGGGCCGGCAATCCTATGTGAGTAAAAAAGATTGACCACCGCGACGCCGGCGATGATGATGACGGAAAAGAGGGCGTACGTTAAAAAGGTGCGTTCCGCCAGAGTGTTTTTTAACCGCTGAATGGACGCGAGGGCCGCTGAATATGCCGGGGGAACGTCCTCCTGTATGCCGAAATAGAGGACACTCGCCGCTCCGATCGCTCCGATAACCAGGAGCGCGATGACCTGAACGAATAACCGACCGGAATAACCCTTGGTAACCATCCCCAACGGGTTTAACATAATCCAACCTCCTCTTATGCCCTGTAAGGCATCGGAAAACGGCGTTTAAGGTGAATGCCTTCCAAACTCCGCTTTTCTTATCGCCAAGTTTACGCGGTAACTTGAGCGTTCGGCAGTGATTTTCGCCGGGAACCATTTGTCCCCGAATCTTCGCGGGGCTTTATAGGTCACCCGGAGGGGATGACGTCCTCCCGCGATTGTCTGGCTGAGGGGGGTGAGGGTGGGGCCGTGGAGTTTGAGTACGTCACGTCCGGCGACAAGGAGCGGACCGTCCGTGTCGTGCCGGAGTTCCGCTGAAGCGAATCTGGGCCACCAGAAGAAAACCGAGAGGAAATCCGGAATCATGTGTGCGAAGGTATCGCGGTCCGACAGGTTTCCAACGGCGGAGAGTACGCCGTCCGTGATTACGGCGTCCAGCACCACGACGCCGAAGCGGTAGAGCCTGAGGTAACCGGTGCCGCGTTCTTCAATATTCAGCACGGCATCAAACCGCTCGGTCTCGGTGCCCGTTACCACCTCCAAATCTCCCACCAAGTTTAATTGCCCGTAACGGCCGTATGTAATAATATCACCTAACGTAAACGAGCGCCAGGGGACATCGCCGTGTTCTTCCAGGGGGTGCCGGGGCGGCGAGATAAGCGGTGCGCACCCCGCGATCAGCAGGATCAATGCGCTTATGACTTGTCGTGCTGTGGGCTTCACACCGAGAAGACTCTCCTGCCCCGCCGGCCGGGATCTCACCCGCGGAGAAAGACCCGCTCGATGGCCTCTTCGACGGTTTCCAGGCCTGCGGTGTCCATTGCTCCGGTCGGGAGCGTGTCGTTGGTGTTGCCCCGGGGGAGGATTGCGGAACTGAACCCCAGTTTTTCCGCCTCCTGGATCCGCGCTCCGACCGAGGTGATCGGACGCAGTTCTCCCGCCAGGCCGATCTCGCCGGCGAGGACCATGCCCCGGGGAACGGGCTTTTCACGAACCGCGGAAACCACCGCCGCCGCCACGGCCAGGTCGGTGGCCGGGTCTTCGAGCTTTAAACCTCCGACCACGCTGATGTAGATGTCGAGTCCCTGGAGCCCCAGCGACAGGCGGCGTTCGAGTACGGCGATGACCATATGTACCCGGCCGGGATCGATCCCAAGTACGGTTCGCCGAGGCATACCGAAGGCCGATGGGACGATCAGGGTCTGAATCTCGGCCAAAATAGGCCTGGCACCCTCTATTCCGGCGAAAACGGCGCTTCCGGGAACCCCCAGGGAGGCTTCGGAAATAAAGACTTCGGAAGGGTTGGCCACGTCGGCCAGACCCGTCGCAGTCATGCGGAAGACGGCGATTTCGTTTACCGACCCAAAACGGTTCTTCACGGCCCGTACGATACGGTACTGGCCGCCCCGGTCGCCTTCGAAATAAAGGACCGTATCCACGATGTGTTCAAGCACCCGGGGACCGGCGATGGCACCTTCTTTCGTAACGTGGCCTACAATGAAAACACTCCGCCCCTTCTCCTTGGCGTACCGCATCAGCTCGAGGGCGACTTCCCTTACCTGAGAAACAGAGCCGGCGGCACCGTCGCTCCGCTCCGAGACCATGGTCTGGACAGAGTCGACAACCAGTAAATCAGGTTCAATGCGGTCAGCCGCGGCGAGTGCGTTTTCTATCAACGTCTCGGCCAGTACGACTACCGACCCGCCGTCGATACCAAGGCGGTCGGCCCGCATTTTTATCTGGGCCGGCGACTCTTCACCGGCTACGTAGAGGACCTTCGCGGACGGAAAAGAACCCGCCACCTGAATCAGGATCGTTGATTTCCCAATGCCGGGACTTCCCCCGATGAGGACCACGGAGCCC
>CAYYSS010000429.1:0-2515 GCA_964474325.1 uncultured Nitrospirota bacterium | reverse complement strand
ATCGAACGGCTCCGCCGCCTGCTCAGTACCTGGGATCCCGATACGGAACTGTCCCGGGTGAACCGGGAGGCCGCGCGGGGGCCGGTTACGGTCTCGCCCGAGGTGGCGGAACTGGCGGAGCGTGCCCTGGAGATCGCCCGCATGACCGACGGGGCTTTTGATCCCACGGCGGGTCCTTTGATTCAGTTGTGGAATGTCACCAGGGCTCAACGACCTCCGGACAAGGCGGCAATTGAAAAAGCAAAGACGGCTGTGGGGTACGACCGGGTCACCATCGAAAACGGGGCCATACGGTTCGGGGACACTGAGGTTCGCTTTGATCTCGGGGGTATTGCAAAGGGGTACATCGCCGACAAAGTCACCGCTCTTCTTAAGGCGCGCGGCCTCCCCGGAGGGATCGTAGCCGTTGCCGGGGATATCAGGGCCTTCGGCCGGCGGCCCGACGGTAAACCCTGGCGGGTGGGTATCAAAGACCCCCGTTCCGACGGTCTCATCGCCCAGGCGGACCTGCTTGACTCCGCCATCTCCACGTCCGGGGACTATGAACGGTTTTTTATCTTCGACGGCAAACGCTACCACCACATACTTGACCCCCGTACCGGCAGGCCCGCCCGGGGGACGCAGGGTCTCACGGTGGTGCACCCTGAAGGGGTGATGGCGGACGGTCTTGCAACGGGGCTTTTTGTCATGGGGCCCGAACGGGCTCTGGCGTTTCTTGCACAGCACGACCTCCCGGGTCTGATCGTCTCCGCCGGGCATCGCGTCCTGGTAAGTCCGCGCGGCATGGACGTATTCGAGATAACGGGTCCGGGCGGATCGCCTTCGGCGGAAGTAAGAAGTGAGAAGTGAGACGGGAACGGCCGGGAAAAGATGTCGGCCCGTCTTCGCCGAAGGCTGCGCCGAGGCAGGCAGTCGGCAGTCGGCAGTTTCGATTCACCATTCACGATTCACAATTCACCATCCGTTACCCATTCACGATTCACAATTCACGTTTCACGGCTGTTAACCCGGAACAATGAACGCAGAACTTTCCTCACACCGTGGTCGGCCCGGGATCGGTAGAATCAAGATATGCTCGGAAAAATAGCTTCTCTATTCAGCCGTCGCTGGGTTCTGCCCCTGTTTGTCGTCCAGCTGGCTCTTGTGCTGGGTTCCGCGGGATACGTGCATTATCAGCGTTCCAGTGCGGGATGTGTTGCCTGCCACGGAGATCGCGCCCGAATGGAGAAGCTGGGCTACCCCCAGTTTTACGTGACCCAGGCAATGGTCGAAAAAGAATCCCGGCACCGGGACGTGCACTGCCGGGAGTGCCACCAGGGAAACGGGCGGGCCGACAAGGCCGATGACGCTCATCAGGGTATGCTTCGGGCGATCTATATCGATACGGATGCGGAGATCGTCCCGCGGAAGGAAGAGGTTCCGGAACCCCTCCGTCCCACCGGGGACGATGCGCTCCGGAGCCTTCTTCCCAAGGAAGCCGACCGTAACGGGGTACTTGCCACCAAGGCGGACATTCGAAACATTCTTTACCACGACCGCAGCAGGACCACCTTTGGCTACGATCCCCGACTCGGCCGCGTTTCCTGTGGGCAGGGGGGGTGCCATCCCGCGGAGGTAGAGCAGTTTTCCCGCACCATCATGGGGAGCAATTACCGCCAGCGGACTATGACCACATGGCTTAAGCCCTACGGACCACACAACTGCGGCCCCTCGTTTGCGGATACCGAGCGCCGGGGAGTGGCGGAGGGGGACAGGTTTTCCATGGAGAACCGGCTTGCGGTCCTCAAGGAAATCAACGTCGGATTTTCCGAAGAGCAGGCCGTTGCAAAACAGAAATATTGCAACGTCTGCCACGCGGGCTGTCTTGATTGCCACTATACGCCGTTTTCCGGGGAGGGGGTACACAGCCTTCGGGCGACTCCTCCCGCGGAGTCCTGCGCGGGAGGCGGACGAAACTCGAGCATCTGTCACACGGGAACCATGGAGCGACGGCGGGGCGACACGTATCTCGGAGGTGACTGGAGCGAGCCGCCCGGGATGGAACCGGATGTCCATGTAAAGGAAAAGGTGCGCTGCGTCGACTGCCACCTGACGGGCACCAAGGGGATGGGAGATATACAGCGAAAGGCCACCTGCGGTGACTGCCACGTGGATATTGAAAACGCCCTGGAGGAGTCGAAACACCGGAAAGTCGCCTGTGCGGCCTGCCACGTCCGGCAGGTGGGGGGCTACCAGCTCACCCATTGGGGTGAGGGCGAGGTGGCGGGAGAGCCGAATCCCATGACGAAGCATCCATATTATTACGGGATTCTCGAACCGCCTATCATCATGCGGGACCAGACCGGCCTCTGGATCCCGGTGAAGCCCTGGCCCCATTCCGTCAGCGGCTTCAGGGATGAGGTCCCCCCCACGGGGCTCCGCTTCCGGTGGCCCGGGGGGGAGACCCGGGACTCCTACGCGATTGTGGGTACCCGGGACGACCTGCCGGCGGGCAATAAGCATCTCGCCTGGTTCG
>CAYYSS010000428.1:0-2530 GCA_964474325.1 uncultured Nitrospirota bacterium | reverse complement strand
GGCGCGGTCGCACTTCTACTCGGAGTGATTACGGCGTTTCACTACGGGGCGCCTCCGGAATGGCATTCCCTCCACACCCTCATGGGGCATGCCTATCTGGTGCCCATCGTGGTGGCCTCGTACTGGTTCGGTCTCAAGGGCGGGGTTGTGTCGGCCGTTCTGGTAGGTGTTCTCTTTTCCCCCCACATCCCGGTCCAGTTTATTACCATGGAATTCGAGAAGTTCGCGGATGTGGCGATGTACGCCGGTATCGGGGCGATTACGGGACTCCTCTCCGAGCGGCTTCACCGAAAGAGCGAAGAGGTCTACGAGGCCGAAGAACGCCTCCGGGCGGCGGACCGGCTCACCACGGTCGGGGAACTGGCCGCCGGCGTGGCCCATGAGATAAGAAATCCCCTGGGTGCGATCAAGGGCGCCGTGGAGCTTCTCGGCGACGGGTGCGCGGACGATCCTGCGAACAAAGAGTTTCTCGACATTATTCAGCGGGAGATCGGCCGGCTCGATCGAATGGTAGGGGAGTTTCTCCGTTTTACACGGCAGGCGCCGCCCCAACTGAAACCGGTGCAGGTGGGGGCCGTGGTCCGGTCGGCCCTCTTTCTTGCGTCGTTCAAGGCGCGAAAACTGAAGGCGAACATTGTTGTTCACATAGACGAAAACGTAACGGCTATGGCCGACGAGGATCTTCTGAAACAGGCTCTGCTGAACGTGTTTCTCAACGCCCTCGAGGCCCTGGAGGATGTGGACGAGCCCCGGGCGATAACCGTAACGGTGAAACCCCACGACACGGACGTGAAAATCCGCGTGAAAGACACCGGTACGGGCATTGCCGCGGAGTCCTTTGAGGAACTCTATCGGCCCTTTTTCACCACGAAGCGTCGGGGCACCGGCCTCGGGCTCGCCGTGACCCGGAGGATTGTGGAGGGACACGGGGGACATATCGAGATTGAGCGGGCGGATCCCCGGGGCACGGTTGTGAGTATCCGGATTCCGCAGGCGCGGCCGACCGAGTCATCCGGTGTCGCGGGAAAGGAGAACGACAATGGTTAAGGGCAGGATTCTTCTGATCGACGACGACGACAGCCTCCGCCGTGTGATTCGCGTCAACCTGGAGCGGAACGATTTCTACGTGCGGGACGAACCCGGCGGCCGGGAAGGCATTGCGGCCATCAAGGCCGAGTCCTTCGACGTGGTGGTGACGGATCTCACCATGCCGGAGGTGGACGGTCTCCAGGTCCTTGGATTTGTAAAGGAGACGTACCCCGAAACCGTCGTGATCCTGATTACCGCTTACGGATCGGTCGAGACGGCGGTACAGGCCATGAAAAAGGGGGCGTTCGATTACCTGACCAAACCATTCGAACGGGATGAACTGGTTCTCCTCCTTGATAAGGCACTCCGCATGCGTTCCCTGGAGCGCGAAAACCTGGTGCTCCGAGAGCGTGCCGGTTTCCGGCTGACAACGGACCTGGTGGCCGGGAGCCCGGCCATGGCCCGGGTCGTCGATCTGATCGGCAAAGTCGGTCCCACGGACGCAGGGGTCCTTATCCTCGGCGAATCGGGTACCGGCAAGGAACTGGTCGCCCGGGCGATTCACACCGCGAGTGCCCGGCATGAACGCCCCCTGGTCGTGGTCAACTGCGCGGCGATACCGGAGTCCCTTATGGAGTCCCAGCTTTTCGGACACCGGAAAGGATCCTTTACGGGTGCGCTGGAGGACCGGGAGGGGTATTTTCAGGCGGCCCACGGGGGCACGATATTTCTCGATGAGATCGGCGAACTCCGGGCGGAACTGCAGACCCGGCTTCTTCGGGTTCTCGAACAGGGCGAGGTACAGAGGGTAGGTGACAGCCGTCCCCATCGGGTCGACGTGCGGGTGATTGCGGCGACGAACCGGGATATCGCCCGCGGGGTAAAAGAAGGCTGGTTTCGCGAAGACCTCTACTACCGGCTGAATGTTGTGGCCGTCGAACTGCCCCCCCTCAGGGAACGGCCCGAGGACCTTCGGGCCCTGGTGGACGAATTCGTCCGGGATCTTTCCCGATCCCGGGGGCGCCTGAACGTAGCGGATGAGACGATGGAACTGCTCGAACATTATTCCTGGCCGGGCAATATCCGCGAGTTGAAAAATGTAATCGAACGGGCCGTTATCCTCTGTGAAGGAGAGACGATCACCCCGGCGCATCTTCCCGATCTCGGGGCGGGCCTGTCCCGGGGCGGACAGCCTTCCGGGGAGCTGGAAATTACCCTGCCCGACGAAGGTATCGATCTCGAGGATCTGGAACGGTCCCTCATTGTCCGGGCGCTTGAGCGTTTCAAGGGAAACCAGACCCGTGCGGCGAAGTATCTGCATATCTCCCGCCCGACGCTGATCTACCGGATGGAGAAATACGGGTTGAAAGGGTGAAGAAGGCACTGAGGCGCAAAGGCACAGAGGTTCCGGAAAACGTCTGACTGAAAACCGCCGACTGCCGACTGCCGACATCTTTTCCCGGCCGCCGGGCCCGTATTTTATGCCACTGTAAAGTTACCC
>CAYYSS010000427.1:0-2535 GCA_964474325.1 uncultured Nitrospirota bacterium | reverse complement strand
ATAGTTTTGAAAAACTACCCCCTTAAACTGGGGAATGGTTTTGAAAAATCACACCGGCGCGCTTTCCGATAAGGAACGACGGAACGGCACGCGTTTCAACAGACAGATAACGAAACGCCCCACGCACTACCACATGACAAGGGGAGGCAACAATGGACGTATTGGAAATTTTCTTTCTAACTTCAGGCGTTATTATCGGCGCGGTTTCCTTCGGGATCCTTGAAACGGGAAGCGTCTTCGGGTTCGGCCGCCGCTTCAGCCGGGAACTCAATGGATTCCTTTCCAGTATTCTCGCGGGACGCGTGGATCTTACAACCCCGTTTTCGGCGTCCCGCCGGGCCCGGGGACTCAGGGAGCGGGCCGCTGGTCTCGTGAACAATCTCCTCAGCACGATCCGGGATATCATCCGAGGAGTTTCCCGGACGGGAATCGAGCTTATCGGCGTAGCCGACAATATGAAGGAAGACTCCCGCGAGCTCAAACGCATGGCCGAGGAGTCGGCGGACCAGGCCACCCGGGTAGCCGCGGCCATGGAACAGATGACCGCGACCGTGGCGGAGATCGTCCGCTCCATGCACTATACGGCGGAGGCTGCCGGCACCATGAAGAAAGAGGCGGAAACCGCGGAGAAGGACCTTTCCGAGAGTGTGCACAGTATCGATTCCCTGTCGGAAGATATCGGCGTATGGGCCGGAACCAACCGGGCCCTGGCCGACGGCGCGGAGCGGATCGGCGGCATCATCACCGTTATCCGGGATATCGCCGACCAGACGAACCTCCTTGCCCTGAACGCGGCCATCGAGGCGGCCCGTGCCGGCAGGCAGGGCCGCGGGTTCGCGGTAGTGGCGGAGGAAGTAAGGAAACTGGCCGACAAGACCACCAAGGCAACGGTGGAAATAGCGGAGATGGTAGACGATCTCGGAGTCATGACCGAAAGCGCCGTGGCCAATATGGATCGAACCCTCCGCAAGGTGGCGGAAACCGCCGACCGGGCCCGGCGTGCGGAAAAATCTCTGCAAAAGATCCACTCCGAAACCGACGCCGTGGCCGACATGACGGCCCGGGTGGCCACATCCGTGGAGGAGCAGAGCGCGGTGACCGAGGACGTCCTCAAAAGCATGACGCAAATGAGGGAAACCGCCCGGCAGACGGAAGCGGCCGCCGACAGGCTTGCCGCATCGGGCGATGCGATTTCGGCTCACGCCGTGAAACTCTACGGGCAGGTCTGTTCCGCGTCAAAGGACGCCACGGACCGGGCCATGGAAGATATCCTCACGAAAGAGGCCTCGGAACTCATAACCCTCCTGGAAGACGCCGTTGACCGGCGACGTCTCGCCATGGACGCTCTTTTCGATGAACGCTATCGCCCCCTCGACGGCGATCGCTACGAAACCCGTGCGACGGGGTTTTTCGCGTCGCGGGTACTCCCCCTCCTTACGAGATGGACGGCGGCGAATCCGCGTATTATCTACACGGTGGTAATGGACAGAAACGGCTACATGCCGACCCATATCATGCCCGCCCGGGCACGGCTTAAGATGTCCGACCCCGTTTCCCTCAACGGGGCGCGGACCGACCGCCTTGTGGGCCAGGCCTTCCGGCGGCCCCTGGAAGCCGGCGGCGAAATGGTCGTAGACCTGGCCGTGCCTCTTATTATCCGGGGCAGACACTGGGGGTGTCTGCGGTTAGGATATCTGCCCGAAGACGTCAGCCTCGCTCAAGCGAGGAAGCCCTGACCGTTACGGGGAGGCTTCCTCAGGTCAGGACCAGATTCCGGTCCGCTTCAGGACGGCCGTTACGGCGGGTACCGCCGCCGGAGCGGTCGCGGACCGGGGGGGCGAGTTCACACCGGGGTCATCCCGCCGAAGACGTCGCCGGCCCTCAGGGCCGCCCGTTCCCTGCCGATAGGATAAGGAGTCCGGACCGCCACCCGGGGCGAGGCCCGGGTTTCCCGGCACGTCCCGGGAACACGACGACAAAGGATAAGGAGGCACGGGGTGCTCACGACGATCGACGAAGGGATTTACGCAAGAGAGAAAAGAACGACCCTGGGAAGCGGCGCTACCGCCAAACAGCAGGTATCAAGGACGCTCTGGTTTCCCTTGAAAGAAGACGAAGGGCTTGTCGAAATACTGCTCGTTACCGACAACCGTCAGCAGCTGCTCAACCTGAAGGAACGGGTAACAACAGCGACGTTTCGATCCGAGTACCGGCTCGAGGCCGACAGCGGCGACGTCTACCGCCGCCTCCGGGAGACCCTTTCGTCGTCGTAGCATCCTCCTGCAACACCGCATCCGGGCGCCGGCGCGGAAGCGGAAAATACGTCTTCGGAACACGAAATGGCAGTGGCCCTTCGCCGATGAACTGAGCGATCGGTTACGCTCACGGCTCCCTGTTGCCCTTCGCCTTCGCGGGCTGAACCACGGGTACGATTGATAATGTAAACTCTATTATTGCAAAAGAATTCCCGCCGGCCCCGTATTTTAGTAGAGTCGATACCTGGCGCGGTTCCCGCAGGGTTGGGGAGTAGCTGTT
>CAYYSS010000426.1:0-2555 GCA_964474325.1 uncultured Nitrospirota bacterium | reverse complement strand
GTTGCGGATTTTTTTGAGGCCGCCGGCCCCGTATTTTATGCAACTGTAAGGTTAAGCGGGAATTCTACATCCGTTCCCCCCGGACCGGGTTCGGGTCGAGTGGGTTTGTCGGATGGAACCGGATTTGCAACTGATTCCGTCTGTCCTGTCGCCGCGGGACGCCAATATTTTCCGCCGGTGTGCGGAATATCCTGAAAAACGGCAGTCGGGAAGGCTGCTCCGGTGCGCGGGCCGTTTTTCTCGATGCTATGGTATCGTTAGCGGTGTGTAATTCTCACACATGTCGATTTTACACAAACAACGGTGAATGGAGGCGGGTATGGGGAGGTACGAAGACGTATTCAAAAAGAGCATAGAAGATCGGGAGGCGTTCTGGGGGAAGGCCGCGGAGGCCATCGACTGGTACCGGAAGTGGGACAAGGTGCTCGACGATTCCGATCCGCCGTTTTACCGCTGGTTTCCCGGTGGGGAGATGAATACCTGCTATAACGCCCTGGACCGGCACGTGGAAAAGGGCCGGGGAGACCAGGTCGCCCTGATCTATGACAGCCCTGTGACCGACACCATCCAGAAATTTACGTACCGGGAATTCCGCGACAAGGTTGCGAAGCTGGCCGGCGGGATCAAGAGCCTCGGTGTCGGCAAGGGGGACACGGCCATTATCTATATGCCCATGATCCCCGAAGCCGCGGCGGCAATGCTTGCCTGTGCGCGGCTCGGTGTGGTCCACTCGGTCGTTTTCGGCGGGTTTGCCTCGAACGAACTCGCCGTCCGGATCGACCACGCCAAGCCCAAGCTTATTCTCACCGCGTCGGGGGCCCGGGAAGGAAAGAAGACCCTCGAATATAAACCGCTGGTGGACAAGGCGATCGAGCTTGCCACGCATAAGCCTGAAAAAGTGGTGATGTATCAGAGGCCTTTCCTTAAGGCGCCTCTTTCCGCGGGCAGGGACATCGAGTGGAACGAGCTGGTGGAGGCGGCCGAACCGGCCGAGTGTGTTCCGGTTCGGGCTACCGATCCGCTCTACATCCTTTATACCTCGGGAACGACCGGTATGCCGAAAGGCGTTGTGCGGGACAACGGGGGCCATGCGGTGGCGCTCTACTGGTCCATGGAGAATATCTACGACGTGAAATCCGAGGATGTGTACTGGGCCGCTTCGGACGTGGGCTGGGTGGTGGGACATTCGTATATCGTTTACGCCCCGCTTCTCATGGGGTGTACAACGGTGCTGTACGAAGGAAAACCCGTCGGCACTCCTGACCCGGGGGCGTTCTGGCGGGTGATCTCCCAGCACGGTGTCAAGGTCCTGTTTACCGCCCCCACCGCTTTTCGGGCAATCAAAAAGGAGGACCCGGAAGGAAGTTACGTGAAACAATACGACCTTACGGACTTCAAATACCTCTTCCTTGCCGGCGAACGTCTCGATCCGGACACCTACCACTGGGCCAGCAAGGTCCTCAAGCGACCGGTGATCGATCACTGGTGGCAGACCGAGACCGGCTGGCCCATCGTGGCAAACTGCATGGGTATCGAGCAGATGCCCATAAAGCCGGGTTCTCCCACCGTTCCGGTGCCGGGGTTTGACGTGAAGATTCTCAGCACCGACGGGAAGGAACTCGGGCCCCATGAAGAAGGCTCCATTATGGTGAAACTGCCGCTTCCGCCGGGCACCCTGCCGACCCTGTATCAGGCCGACGAACGCTTCGTGGAAGCCTATATGTCCACGTGCGAGGGCTACTACATGACCAGCGACGGCGGTTATATCGACGAAGACGGCTATGTGTTCGTCATGGGCAGGATTGACGACGTGATAAACACCGCCGGGCACCGCCTTTCAACGGGTGCGATGGAAGAGGTTATCGCCACCCACCCCGATGTCGCCGAGTGTGCCGTTATCGGTGTGGAAGACAGCCTGAAAGGACAGATCCCCCTGGGCCTGGTGGTCTATAAGGCGGGTGTGCAGCGGGATGACGGCGAAGTGAAGCAGGAATTGGTGAAGATGGTTCGGGATCAGATCGGCCCCATTGCGTGCTATAAGGACACGGCCGTGGTCAAGCGCCTCCCGAAGACCCGTTCGGGCAAGATCCTCCGGGGTACCATGCGGAAGATCGCCGACGGCAAGGAATACCGGGTGCCGTCAACGATCGACGATCCGGCGGTCCTGGAAGAAATAGCCGAGGGTTTCAAAAACCTCGGTTACCCGAAACAGAAGGCATAACCCGAAACGTTCCGGCGCCCGGGGACGGAGAAACATTCCCCGGGCGTCGGCGGTATATTTTCACGACGGATTTCGAGATGTACCGAGAGATGGTGTTCACGATAGGCGATATAGAGATCCATTGGCTCCCCGGGGGTGGATTTGCAATGGATGGCGGCGCTATGTTCGGCGTCGTCCCGAAGGTCCTGTGGTCAAAAAAGTATCCGTCGGAGAATAATTATGTGAAACTCGTCAGCGATCCCATGCTGGTGAAGACATCCGATGGGTACGTATTGATCGAAACGGGTATCGGGAACAAACTCAGCGAGAAACAGCGGAAGATCTTCCAGGTCAG
>CAYYSS010000425.1:0-2557 GCA_964474325.1 uncultured Nitrospirota bacterium | reverse complement strand
ATATGGCCGTGGGGCTGGCGGGATGGTAAAGATTCTCAGGCTCGTACTCCCCCACTGGCCGAGGCTCCTCGGGGCCATTTTGAGCAGTCTCCTGGTCTCGGGGGCCATGGCGGGGCTTGCGTGGGTAGTAAAGGATTATATCGACGATGTTCTGGTCGGGCACCGCCTGGAACGCCTTTTCGTGCTTCCCGTCGTCTTTCTCGGTCTTTTTCTCGTCAAGGGCGTGTTTACCTTCATCCATACCTTCCTCATGCGGAGTACGGGTGCGAAGATTATCCGCGAAATCAGAAACCGGCTTTTTGCCCATCTGGTGCGGATGCCGCTTTCGTTCTACACGGCCACGGCGTCGGGTAAGCTCGTCTCGCGAATACTCAACGACACCCTGCTTATCCAAAACACCATCGTTGACGGGGCAAAGGGGATTTTCGTTGAAGGATTCACGGCCCTGGGCCTTCTCGCAGTGGCCTTTTACCGGCGCTGGGACCTTACCCTGATAACGATCCTTATCCTGCCGACCGCCTTTGCGGGGGTTGCCCGTATTACGCGGCGGCTCCGCGCGGTGACCCGGAAGGCTCAAGGGCGTGTGGCCGATATCGCACGGGTTGCCACGGAGTCGTTCGGCGGGATCAAGGTAGTCAAGGGGTTTGGTCTGGAGGGGCGGCAGGAAGAACAGTTCCGGACGGAAAACCAGCGTTACTACCGCTTGAACCTCAAGAGCGTACGCCTGATGGAAACAACGACGATGCTCCTGGATTTCGTTGCCGGCATGGGTCTTGCCCTGGTTGTGGGCTACGGGGGGCGTCTGGCCGTAAACGGCGTCATGAGCCCCGGGGACTTTGTGTCCTATCTTACGGCCACGCTCCTTGTCTACGAACCCATGCGGCGGCTCGCAAAGGTCAAGGCAAAACTTGAAGAGGCCAGCGGGGCCTACGAACGCATTACCGAGCTGATGGCGGAGGAAGAGGAGGAGCGGGAGGGCCTGGACAAGAAGGACCTCCGGTCGACCATTGAATTCGATCACGTGACCTTTCGCTACCCCGGTGAAACAGCGCCGGCACTTCGGGATATTTCGCTCCGCGTGCGTGTCGGTGAGCGGATCGCCCTGGTAGGGGAGTCGGGGGCCGGAAAGACCACGTTTGTAGACCTCCTGGCCCGTTTCTTTACACCCACCGAGGGTGCCATACTGCTTGACGGAACGGACATCGGCCGACTCAGCGCGGCCTCCCTCCGAAGTATGATCGGTATCGTGGGGCAGGAGGTCTTCCTCTTTGATGCGACGGTTTTGGACAATATCGCCGTCGGCCGTCCCGGGGCCGGCAGGGAAGCCGTGGAGGCCGCCGCCCGTGCCGCCAACGCCGAGGACTTTATCCGGGATCTGCCGGATGGTTTCGACACGGTGGTGGGCGAGCGGGGCGTGCGGCTCTCCGGGGGACAGCGCCAGCGGCTGTCGATCGCCCGGGCGATTCTTCGCGATCCCCCCATCCTGATCCTCGATGAGGCCACCTCGGCGCTCGACAGCGCGTCCGAAAAGCAAGTGCAGCAGGCGCTCGACCGCCTCATGGAGGGTCGGACGACCTTTGTGATAGCCCACCGCCTTTCGACCGTCGTGGGTGCGGACCGCATTGTCGTCCTGGACCGGGGACGCATCGTCGAGCTTGGCTGTCACGGGGACCTTCTTGCACGGGATGGTGTCTACGCCCGTCTCTGGCGGCTCCAGGGCGGCGGTTCCCCGGAAGGTGGACCCCTTTCCACGTGAGTTCGCCTTCGTACAACGGGCGGCCGATAGAGATCGACCTGGAAACCCGGGCCGGGCGTTTCCGGGCCCATTGGCGGGCCTTTCTCTCGGACCATGGATTTGCGCGGAAACTGATCCGGGGCAATTTCCACCGGATCGACGCCGAGGCTTATCGCTCGGGCCAACCGTCCCGACGGGACCTTCGCCGGTACGCGAAAAAATACGGGATCCGCACGGTCGTGAACCTGCGCGGCTGGAACCTCTCTCTTCCGGCACTTGTCCTCGAGGTGGAGGCATGCGCGGAACTCGGACTCCGGCTGGTTCATTTCCGTATGCGGTCCCGGAAACTCCTCCCTCCCGACCGGCTTCGCTCCGCGAAGGAACTGCTGGAGGATATCGAGTATCCGGTCCTGTTTCACTGTAAATCGGGTGCGGATCGCAGCGGTATGATGGCCACGCTCTATCTCCATTGGATCCGGGGCGTGCCGGTGGAAGAGATCCGCCAGCTCCGCCTCCTGCCCTATTTTCACTGCAGGCACGGCAAGACGGGACTGCTGGATTATTTCTTCGAGCAGTACCTGCTGTATCAGCGGAAAACCGGGGGGGATCTTCTCTCCTGGCTCGACACGGCCTACGATCCCGATCGGCTCAAGGCCGAGTTCCTCTCGCGACCCCTGGCGGATCTTATTATCGATCGGGTCCTCAGGCGGGAGTAGAGTCGTCGGGGACTTCGCGTATACGGCCTGCCTGGACGGCAGGGGTTTGGATTCTTTATCCGCACCTTCCCGAGTCGGGTCTTCTCGACGAAGGGTCGATCCGACT
>CAYYSS010000424.1:0-2559 GCA_964474325.1 uncultured Nitrospirota bacterium | reverse complement strand
ACCAGCGGGCCGCGGCCGTCGAGAGAGCGGCCGTCAACGCGGAAAACCCAAAGGCGTTCGATCCGAGGACCATACCGACCACGAGAAGCGCGACCGGCAGTTTCACCCGGGCCGAAAGGCCGAACAGGCGGTCGTTCCGTTCAGGCGTGTCCGTGAGTTGGTGCATTGCGTCCTTTCCGAGTGTCGATCTCCGTGGGGTCTTCGACGAGAATACGCCAATAATAGCCTCCGACAAATCCGCCGGCCGCGCCCGCAAGGAGAAATACGAAAAGAAGCAGATCCCCCTGATCCGTATTGATAAACGGATCCCGGGCGCTCCGGCCGTACTCTTCGGCCACTTTTTCCACGACGGATTCGTCCACCCCGGGCCAGTTTTCCGAAGCCCGGGTCGACAGGGGTCCGAGGGTGATCACCAGCAGAGCGGTTCCCGCCAACACCCGCCGGAGGAGTCGCATGAGTACGGTCTTCAGTTTGGCGTCCTTTTCCTTCATGCCCGCACCCCCTTGTGCTCCATGATGCCGAAGCGGGCCAGGATATCCGGCCGCCGGCTTTTCAAGAGCGTCACCATGCCCGCCGTCATGAAGCCTTCGACGATTCCCAGGGGCAATTGAGTCGGGACGAAGGCCAGGACGATCTTCCCGAAGAGGGGGACTACAGGATCGCTCCCGTGAAGCGCGGTCGCCAGTTCCAGGGAGGTAACGGCGTAGGTCGCCCAGTCGGCCAGTACCCCGGCCGTAAAGGCCGACGCCGCAAGCCCCAGGCCGAGACGCCTGAGCACCCGGAAGACTAAGAAACCGGCCAGAGAACCGGCGATGCCCATGGAAACAATATTTCCCCCCAAGGTGGTGAGGCCCCCGTGGGCGAGAAAGAGGGCCTGGATGAGGAGCGCCGCCGCGGCGACGACCACGCTCGCCAGGGGCCCGAGAAGAATCGCCGACATGGCCGTACCGCAGGGATGAGAACAGGTGCCCGCCGTGGGGACCGGAATCGGCATGCAGGAGATGATGAAAACCGCCGCGGCCATGAGGCCGAGGAGGGGTTTGTAGGAGAGGTCCCCCGTGGCCCGGCGCTTGATCCGCAGAATGCCGAGACCAAGAAACGGCAGGGCCGCCGCGTACCAGAGGGCCGCCCAACCGGCCGGAAGGATACCTTCCGAGATATGCATGGCCCAGGCCGAGGACGGAAGCCCTGCGACGAGGCAGGCCAGGAGAGCGGACAGGTAAGAGAAACGTTTCATTCGACATCCTCCTTTGCAAGTCGTATCAGCGCGTTGACGGCGGCCACCGCCACCGGGGTTCCGCCACGCCGCCCGAGGACGGTTATGAACGGATAGTCTTTTTGTGAAAGGATTCTTTTCTGTTCGGCCGCGTTCACGAACCCCACGGGTACGCCCACGACCAGGTCCGGGGAAAGAAGGCCGCCGTCGATAAGTTCCATCGCGCGGCCGAGGGCCGTGGGCGCGTTTCCCATGGCAACGATCCCGATATCGTCATCGGCGGCCCGTTCCATGGCGACCTCGCTCCGGGTGCGGCCCCTGCGGGCGGCTTCTTCGGCCACGTCGGGGTCTGCGACACGGCAGACGACCCGGCCGCCGAATTCCTCCAGCAGTCCCGTGCTGATACCGGCCCGGGCCATCTCCACGTCTACAAGGATGTTCCTGCCGGCGCGGATGGCCCGAATACCGCAGGCGGTCGCCTCGGAATGAAATCGTATGTTCTCGGCGAAGGAAAAATCGCCGGTGGCGTGGATGATTCTGCGGGTCACCGCGTGTTCCGCCGGGGTGCCGACCCTCCGGCCCAGTTCGGTATCGATGATACGGAAACTTTCAGCCTCGATGTCCCCCGGGGAGACCTCCCGGAGATCCCCTTCCACCGGATCCGTTCCCAGGGCTTCCGCCACCCGATCGGCCACCACGGAAGCCAGGGCCTCGTGGAGCCCGAGGGGTGTGGCCGCAACGAAGGCGGCCGCGGGGTGGCGCCCGGCGGCTTTTTCGATCATCGCCGGGATATCCTTTCGCACGTGATCCCCCGCGGCGAGAAAATAGGGCTGGACCACGACCCGCCGGGCGCCTGCGCGGATGCAGGCGTCGGCCCCTTGGTGAAAATCGGGTGTGCCGAACTGCATGAAACAAGGTTCCACATGAGTGCCGGGAAGCCTGTCCCGGACAAGCTCCGCCATGCGGAAAAGGCTTTCGTTGGCCTCGGGGCGCATGCTCCCGTGGCCGAGAAGAATCACTGCGTCCATATTGGTTCTCCCTGGTGGGCGTCGTAGATTTCATCGCCCGCCGGCTGTTGTCGCCCGATGACAGCCCGCGGGACGTCCGGTGTGCCGCCGAAATGAAGATGCACGTAGGTGCCGATGGTGTTCTTGATCCGATAGCCCTCGGGGGGACGGGACTCAAAAGAGAAAACCCGCTCCACGTCTTCCGGCATGGCGTCGATATCCGAGTAGTGAAACTCGTGGCCCCGGAGTACGCGGCCCGCGGGGCCGAAGAGGCAGTCCCGGGTCAGGGTGATTTCCCGATAGCCCAGGTGTACGCGGCCTTTCCGGAGCCGGGAC
>CAYYSS010000423.1:0-2586 GCA_964474325.1 uncultured Nitrospirota bacterium | reverse complement strand
GGTCTGAGCGGTGTGCCTGGAGTTCACTTTCCGTGGCGTCTGCCATACCGTGTTCCGACCCGTTTCAGGAGTGCTGTAGCCGTGCGTATTTTCTTGATCCCACCGGCCCCTCTCGCGACAAATCTTTTGCAACAATAGGGTTTGCAGTGGCATAAAATACGCGCCCGGCCCTTGGGTCGCGGATTCGAGGCCGCCTTGGAAAATTTTGTCTAAAGTTTTAACGGCCGCGGCCGATAGTAGTTTTAAGGCGCGGATTCGAGTCGTAAGTGCAATCAGCACATTCGAACCTCCGCTGCTCGACTCGGGAAGTTTTCGGAAGGCGCCGGGTAACGGCTCTTTGGTTGTGGCTCCGGCGCCACGTCGGGTAACGCGTACGAGTACAAAGCTAACCCCCCCCTCTTTTTTCGATTCTACCCCCGGTTCCGGCTACAATAGGAAACATGAAACTGCGGCGCATAACTCTCCGGGTGGCTCTTGCGTTCGTCATTGCGGTTCTTGCGGTCATGGGTTTCGGCGTGACGGTGTCGTTTGGGGCGGTCGATCCTGCAGAAATCGTCAAACTCAAACCTCGGTACGCCGGTGACGGTGTATTTGCAGGAAACAGTTTTCAGGTCGGGCTCGAGGTAACGGTTTCCAAGGGTTGGCACATTAGCAGCAACGCCCCGTCGTACGAGTTTGCGATCCCGACGGAGATACGCCTCGTCCCCCCCGACGGGTTTCGTATCAATGAAATCATATATCCCCCCCCGTCCGGTACCTTGCCGGTCCCCGACGGGGGAACCACGGAGCTTTTCGACGGCAGTTTCGTTGTGATCCTGAGGGGCGCGGTAAATGAGACCGTTAAAACGGGCACTTACGCTATCCCCGGAACGTTCTCGTTTCAGGGGTGCAACGACGAGACCTGTCTCCGGCCCATTGACAAAGAATTCACATTTGACATCCGGGTCGTACCCTTGGGGACCGTGCTGAAACCCCTTGACCGGAACGCGGTATCCGTTCCGGTGCACGCCACGCAAACGAAAACTTCTTCGGCGGACGGTGGAGATATTTCCCGCATGGTAACGGAACGGGGACTTGCCGTTACACTGGTGCTCATATTTCTCGGGGGGCTGGCCCTTAATCTCACCCCCTGCGTCTACCCCTTGATTCCCATTACGATCAGCTATTTCGGTTCCCGAACCGGCCGGTCCAGTCCCGTGCCGTCGGCCCTGGCTTACGTCCTGGGTATAGCGTTTATGTACTCGAGCCTGGGTACGGCGGCGGCGGCAACCGGGGGTATGTTCGGCGCGCTTCTCACGAACCCGGTGGTTCTGCTGGGTATCGCCGGCGTAATGGTTGCCCTTTCCTTGAGCATGTTCGGGCTTTACGAGTTCCGGCTCCCAACAGCCCTCATGAACGTAGGGGGGTCGGCCCGTTCAGGCGTCGTGGGCGCATTCGTCATGGGCCTTACGATGGGAATCGTCGCGGCCCCTTGTATAGGGCCCTTCGTATTCGGCCTCCTCACCTACGTTGCAACGCTGGGGAGCCCGGTTCTCGGGTTTGTCATGTTTTTCGCCCTTTCTATGGGGCTCGGCCTGCCGTACCTGTTTCTCGGCATCTTTTCCGGTAAGATTTCGGCGCTTCCAAGGGCGGGCCAGTGGATGATGGGTATACGACACCTCTTCGGCGTTATCCTGCTTATTATGGCGGTGTATTTTCTCGCCCCCCTGTTCCCCGAGCGTCTCAAGGATCTGGCGCTGGCCGGGGCCCTGGTCGCCGGCGGGGCGGGCTTGATCATCTTCGACTGGTCCGGTCGGGATTCCCGCTTTTTCCACGTGATCAAATCCTCGGCGGCCGTAGCTATGGTGGTAGTCGGTATGTGGATGTATAAACCCGCTCCGGACAACGGGGTAACACTTCCGTGGCAGACCTACTCCGATACCGCGCTTTCGGACGCCGAGGCAGGACATCGTCCTGTTATTATTGATTTTTTTGCCGATTGGTGTATCCCCTGCAAAGAACTGGATGCAGTAACCTTCAAAGACCCCCGGGTCACGGATTTTCGTAACGACTTTGTCTTTCTCAAGGCCGACCTTTCGCGCGAGGGGACCGAGGCGGTCGCACGGCTCCGGAACCGTTTCGGGATCCTTGGGGTCCCCACCATCGTCTTTATAGGCGCCGAAGGCAAGGAATGGGAAGACCTGCGGCTCACCGGGTTTGAAGAACCGGCTCTCTTTGCCGACCGCATGAAAAAAGCCCTCGAGCCCAAAAAACCGGCGGCCTCGGAAAAAGAGACGCAATAAACGCCGGCAAACGTACAACGTAAGACGTAAACCACAGGCGTTTTAACCCTGAGCCTCATTGCCGTCAAAAATAGCGTATACCTTAACGTTGCAAAAAATTCTTGGAGAAGGGACCGGTGGAATCAAGAAAATACCCACGGCCACTGTTTTCCTGAAACGGCGAACGGGTCCGGGCACCGTACCGCAGACGCCACGAAAGGTGAATTCCTGCAACATCACACAGACCGGCGCCCCGGCGCTGTTTCAACCAATAATAACGCCGTGTTGCGTATTTTTTTGAGGCCGCCGGCCCCGTATTTTATGC
>CAYYSS010000422.1:0-2596 GCA_964474325.1 uncultured Nitrospirota bacterium | reverse complement strand
TCCTCATTACCATCCCGGCGGATCCCTTCGAAACGCTTCTGCGCCGGGAACCCTCGATCGCCGTAAAAGTCTACCAGGCCCTGGCGGTAGTCCTCTGCCGTCGGCTGAGAGAGACCAACGGGATCCTTGCCCTTCTCCGGGTCTGACCCCGCATCCGCGGCCGCGGGCCGCCGCCGCGGTCAACACCCCGCGGTAGCATGAGTTCCGGCCGACGCCCGCAGTCGCGAACAGGAATCAACGCGTCGTTTCTTGTCCGGATCGGGATTGTCGTGGCGTGGGTTTTTCTCCTCGCCGTCTTCACCGCCCGCCGCTACCTCGTGACCCGTATCGATACGGCCGAGCTGACCGCACTCACCCGAGCGCGGCAGGAACGAAACATGGGCATCTATATGGGCGCCACACGTATTGGATACGTTCATACCCGTCTCGAACCTGATGACGACGGTTCCTTCAATCTCGAACAGGAGGCCCGCATGGTGCTTCGCATCATCGATCAGCGGGTTCCGGTCAATATGAAGATGCGGGCCCGGCTCAGCGACCGGTCACTTCTCGAGCGGTTTTCGTTCACCCTCGATTCGCCTTTTTATCACATGGCGGCACACGGAACCGTCGAGAATCGCTCGGTATCGTTTACCCTGAGTACCGGAAAAGAAACGACGAGCGGCACCGTGACCCTGACCGATCCCCCGCACGTTTCCACCGTCTCCCGGGGCTACCTGCTCGCAGGAGGGCTCGAGCCCGGGGATAAACTCCGCGTGCCCTATTTCGACCCTCTCACCCTGACCGCCCGGGACGCGATTATCGAATACCAGGGCAAGGAAAAGACCCTCGTCGGCGGACGGATCGAACTTCTTCATCGTTTCCAGCAGGATTATTCCGGGGTCCCTCTTTCGTTCTGGCTTGACGACCGGGGGGAGGTGCGAAAAGAGATCTCCCCCGCGGGGTTCGTCTTCGTAAGCGAACCGGAATTTCAGGCCCGCAAGATCGATCCGGCGGGCAAAGATCTCTTGACGGCCGTATCGATTCCCGTCGCGAATCCACCCGACGACCTGAACACACGCCGACAACTGACCCTTCGCCTTGGTCTCCCGGAAAACGTTGCATTCGATCTGGACGGAGGCCGACAAAGCTTTTCCGGCGATCTTCTGACCGTCCTTCGGGAAGACCTCCCCCAACCCACGGCGGACGTGTGTCCTGCGCCTGCGGAAACACTTGCGGCAACCCTGTACGTCCAGTCACACGCCAGGGAGATAGCATCGACGGCGGCTGAGGTTGCGGGCGAGGGTCGCCCGCCGCTTCAGCGGGCGCGTCTTCTTGCAGACTGGGTCTACGAACATCTGGAAAAGAAACCCGTCCTCGGCATCCCCTCCGCTCTGACGGTTCTTCGTTCCCGCGTGGGGGACTGCAACGAACACGCCGCCCTCTTTGCCGCCCTCGCCCGGAATCAAAAGATCCCCACCCGGATCGCCTCGGGTCTCGTGTTCCAAAACGGCGCGTTTTTCTACCACGCCTGGAACGAGGTCTGTATCGGCGACCGCTGGCTGAGCGTCGATACGACCCGCGGGCAGATGCCTGCAGACGTGGGACATATCCGCTTTGTCCTCGGGGAGACCGCGGACCAGCTCCGGATCGGCGCTCTGTTAAACCGCCTGACGCTGGAAATTATCGATAACGAGGAAGGACAATAACCCATGGACGAACCCCGCATTCTTGTGCGGTCTCTCAGAAAACAGTTCGGCGCCCTGCGGGCCGTTGACGACGTTTCCTTCAGTGTGCCGCCGGGCGAAATTTTCGGCTTTCTCGGCCCCAACGGCGCGGGCAAGACCACGACGATCAGGATGCTGACGGGCCTGCTCCAATCCGACGGAGGATCCATCAAGATCCAGGGATGGGACATGGCCGTATCACCCCTTCAGTGCAAAGCGGAAATCGGTTACATCGCCGACCGGCCTTTTCTCTACGAAAAACTCACGGGGATCGAATTCCTCCGGTTTGCGGGCGGGCTTTACGGCGTGAGCAAAGAACAGTTCGACCGGATTGCAAACAGCTACCTCGAACTCTTTGATCTTCACCGGTGGCAGGACCATTTAATCGAGAGTTACTCCCACGGAATGCGGCAGAAACTGGTGATAACCTCGGCACTGCTCCACAACCCGTCGGTACTGGTGGTGGACGAACCCATGGTGGGTCTCGATCCCAAGAGCGCCCGGATCGTCAAGGAGGTGTTCAAAGAGCAGGCCCGTGCCGGATGCACCATCTTTCTTTCCACCCACTCGCTGGAGATCGCCGAAGAGCTGTGCGACCGGATTGCGATTATCGTCGAGGGCAGGATACGGGCCATGGGTACGATTGCCGAACTGCGGGACGTGGCCGAAAGCAGCGCCGAGAATCTGGAAGAAATCTTCATGGAACTCACCGGCGCATTTGAACTCCAGGATGTCGTCCGCGCTCTCCGTACCGCCGAGGGAGGTGTGTAGGGATGCCTTCGTTCCCTTCCTCACCCGGCATTACTCTGATCGGTCCATATCTCGCAGGGGCGAAAAACCGCCTTTTCCCCGGCGGACGGCCCACGACCAGGGCGCTCGTCCTGACTGTT
>CAYYSS010000421.1:0-2604 GCA_964474325.1 uncultured Nitrospirota bacterium | reverse complement strand
ATAGGTGCGGCCCAACTGCCAACCGCCGACTGCCGACATTTTTTCCCGGCCTTTCCCGTCTCCCTTCTCACTTCTCCCTTCTGACTTCCGCCGAAGGCGGATGCACCGTTCCCTTCTCTAAGAGTTTATTGTAACGTTAAGGTTACCGCACCTTCTTTGCCGTTTGCAGAGAAGTTTCACCCGTGTTTCCGCGACCGTTCTTTGGTTGCGGCTCCAACGCCACGTTCGGAACATGGTCAGAAACTAATTGTAGCCGTTCTCCGACGTATACGCAAACGCCTCACGGCCCGTTGTTGTTCCCGCCGCATTGTATGAGATACCATTGCTCCATGGCGAATACGGAAAACACCCTGCGGAAAACCCTCCGCCGCATCGACGGCAAAGGTTATGGGGCCTACAAATCCCTCAAGGGAAGCTACGACCTGGGGGATTTCCGTCTCCATGTCCGCCATGTTCAGGCCGACCCGTTTGCACCGCCGTCGATCATGGCGGTGACGAAATCGTTTGCAACCATGGGCTGGCCGCCGACCGTGCTGGAAAACGAGGCAAGTCTCAAGGCTTTTGAGGATAAACTTGCCCTGGCGTTTCACGCTGCGGCCGTCGAGGAGACCGGTCCGGCTCCCGAGGGGCGGCGTGTCGTCAGTATTTCGTGTAACGGGCAGGAGGTTCTCAAAAGAAACGCCGTGGTTGCGGGACCTGAGGATGTGGAGATACGATTCGCGGTCAGGTTGCCGGCGCGGGGCAGGACGATACGCGGAGCGGAGGCCGAACGGCTCTTGCTCACCGTAGTTCCCCGTATCGTCGCACGCAGCCTCGTTGAGGGGCAGGCCGTCTCGGCCGACGAGATGCGGCGGCACATCGAATCGCTCGAGGATCAGGCCGCGTTACGCCGATGGGTGGTGGACTCGGGGCTCGTGGGTTTCATCGCCGACGGCTCGATTCTTCCCCGGCGTTCGGGTATCGACCAGCGGCCGCTTTCGGAAAGCCCCGCCGGGAGCCCCCGGATATCCTTCCGCTCACCTGATACGCTGGCGACAACGGTAAGGTTGCCGCACCGGGGCGAGGTCCGGGGCATGGGGATTCCCCGGGGTGTAACGCTTATCGTCGGGGGCGGATTCCACGGTAAATCCACCCTCCTCGAGGCATTGTCCCGCGGGGTGTACGACCACCGGCCGGGAGACGGAAGGGAATTGGTGGCCACGGACCCCACCGCGATGAAGATACGGGCCGAAGACGGACGTGCCATAGCCTCGGTGGATCTCTCGCCGCTTATCGGGACCCTGCCCTTTGGTAGAGAGACGACGTCGTTTTCAACACAGAACGCCAGCGGTTCCACGTCCCAGGCGGCCGGCATTATGGAAGCCCTGGAGGCCGGGGCGCGGGTACTGCTCATGGATGAGGACACCTGCGCCACGAATATGATGATACGGGACGAACGCATGCGGCGCCTGGTTGCCGACGACCGGGAGCCGATCACGCCCTTTGTCGACCGGGTTCGCCGGCTCTATGAAGAACACGGCGTCTCTACCATCCTGGTCATGGGGGGCACGGGGGATTATTTCGGTGTCGCCGATACCGTGATAATGATGGATTCCTACGAGGCCCGGGACGTGACCCCGATTGCCCGAGCCTTGGGGACCCCGGGACAAGACAGCGCAAGGGTTATCTCCCGGCCGTTTTCCCTTCCCGCAGGCCGCCGGCCGGTGCCCGCGAGCCTGAACGCCGCCAGGGGGCGGCGTTCAGTGGCAATCGATGCAAAGGGAACGGGTATGATCCGGTACGGCGAGGAGCTGATCGACGTGAGTGGAGTCGAGCAGTTGGTCGACCCGGGACAGACCGGCGCCGTCGGCCCCTGGATCGAACGGTTCGGATCCCGGAGTGATGCGACAATGACCATCCTTGAAGGCCTCCGTGCCGTCGGCCGGGATGTGGCCGAAAAGGGCCTCGACGTGCTCGACCGGCGTGGAGCCGGCCGGCTGGCTCAGCCGCGCATCCTGGAGGTCGCCGCGGCACTGAACAGATTACGCTGTCTTCGTATTCAGGACTAGCCCGGATTTCTCATGGTGGTTCATAGCGAGGGGACGTCTGAAGCAGGTTGCGGCCGATTTCACTTCTCTCTGTCCTTCAGAGCGCGGAAACGTACTTGACGGTACGCTGAGTACCTCTTGCAGTGGCATAACATCCGGGCCCGGCGGCCTCAAGAAAATCCGCAACACGGCGTGAAGGATGGGCTATGGGCAATGGGCGAGAGGGGGGAGGGCCAGGAAGACGTAAGACGTGAAATGACTTTACTTCTTCCGTCTTCCCTCTCCCTTCTGACTTCCGCCGAAGGCGGGTGCACCGGTCCCTCTCGCGAAAAATCTTTTGCAGCAATAGGGTACCCAAACCAAGCGCAACGCGGCAGAGGCGGTGCTTTCCGGTTCCGCAGCAGAAGGACCATGAGAAGTCCGGGCCGGATCGGGCGCCGGGATCCCTCGAACCCGCCGTCGTCCGGACGAACGGGCGACTTGCTTTCTTCCCGATCCGTTCGGTAGAATTTCATGTTCTGCGGGCGTAACTCAGTGGTAGAGTATCAGCTTCCCAAGCTGAGAGTCGCGGGTTCGA
>CAYYSS010000420.1:0-2604 GCA_964474325.1 uncultured Nitrospirota bacterium | reverse complement strand
ACGCTGAAATTAATTCGGAGAAATCTCTTCGCGAAAGTGCGGAATGTACGTCTCGCAGGCCTCGTCCCAAGAGACGGGCTCAAAGGCATAGGTCCCTTTCGGGCACAAAAAAATCCCCCCTTCCACGAGTGGGGATGAGCGCGAGGATATTGGCCCCGAATACTCCCACCACTTAACCGCTTATTTCCCGGATTACGTGTTCCACTTCGGCGCCGAGTTTCTCCGACGGCGTAACAACGACTGTGCCGGATCCGACGGTTGCCGCGTATCGGGGCTCGTCCGCACTCCTCCGGTAGGCCTCCCGAAGTTCGTTCGAGAGGCGTTCAAGCCGTACCGGGGACACACCCCGTTCCTCGACCAGAGTGCGGAAATTATTGACTTTTTCTCCGTCGATCCAGGCGATACCGAATTTTTTCTTCGGGTTGCCGATGAACACGTAAGTTCCTTTGGCGGCGGGGACCACTTCCAGGCGGTCGCCGGCCTCGTTCAGAATCGACTCGAGTTGGGGTTTCAGGTGTTCGATACGCTGTGCGGTCGGGTTCGAGCTGTCAAGCGGGGCCGCCGCCGTGCCGGCGCATTTTTCGTCCGCGGGAGAAAACGCTTGAAGTATCCGGCTCAAGTTTTTGAAAGGACGGCCGGTAAGTAAATAACGGGATGAGGAAATATGCGCAGTGTCTTTGACATAGCAGGCAGCGGTCTGGCGGTTGCCGGCCTGCGGCTTCAGGCGGCGGCCCACAACGTTGCCAACCTGAACACCGAAGGATACCGGTCCATCCGTGTACGGGCCCGGGCCCTCCCCGAGGGCGGCGTTCTTCCCGAGGTGGTCCGGAACGAAGATGTGGGAGTCGATCTCTCCCGGGAAGCCGTCGAATTAATCTCCGCGCGGATAGAGACGAAAGCCGCCGTAAACGTGATCCGCAGGGAAGACGAGCGGCTGGGCGACCTGCTGGATATCTTTGGGTGATGGCGCCGGGTATCGGTATCCCGTTTTCCCCGGCGGGAATTCTTCTTGACTGTCCCGCGAAAAAGAGTAGTATGCCACTTAGGAGAGGCCACGGGGAGGGGCCCCGCCGGGAGGGCGTACGTGTGTGCGATGTGGAGATGCTGGGTTTCTTGAGGAACGCCGTTAGCGCGACGAATTCCCCGTTCGGCCGGTCTGTGGCCGTACCCAACCAACTCGCCCTACGCCGCTAGAGAATGTTTGCGGCCGGATCGATAGCGTCCGGTTATTTACCCCTTTGGAGGTGTTTTATGGGTACTCAACGTTTTCTTGCGGGGCGGATAATTCCGCTGGGGATTGCGGTGGTCGTCGCGTGTATGCTTGCGGCCGGCGCAGGCGCAACGGGACTCAACGGCGATGCGACGTACACGATCGGCCCGAGTGTGTGCGGAACCTGCCACCCCGATCAATTGGCGGAGTGGTTTCAGCACGGCCACAGTAAGAAGCTTGCCCAGGGACCGCTTTTCGGTTCCTGGAACGGAGAATTCGGTCTGAGCGGCGATGCCCGGTCCATGGGGATTTTTCTCCCGGATCACGATGCCGACGTCTATAACTGGAACAATATCCTCTTTGTAATCGGTGCGAGCAAACACTGGAAGACCCGGTACGTGGGACTCGACGGGTATATCATCACCAAAGGCGGGAAGAACCAATACAACTGGCAGGACGGCTCCCTCGTGGACTATCACAAGGACGAGGTAAAACCCTTCGACTGCGGTCCGTGCCACACCACGGGGTACCGGGCGGAGGGAACCGCCCTGGCGTTTCTACCGGGTATCGTCGGCGATTTTGCCCACCTCAATGTCACCTGTGAGGCCTGCCACGGCCCGGGGGCTGATCATGCGGCAAATCCCAGCACGTCGAACATCACGGTGGACGAGAGTGCCGCCCTCTGCGGCAGGTGCCACACCCGGGGCGACGACGACAACATCGCCGAGGCCAGCGGCAGTTTCATCCGCCACCACGAGCAGTATCCGGAACTCCTCAACAGCCCCCACAACAACCTGACCTGCGGGAGTTGTCACGACCCCCACGGGACCCGGGTCCAGGGCGTTGCCGGGAATATTCCGGATGGGGAGACGGAGATCTGTGCAAAGTGTCACAGTTCCCGGGTAACGGAATACAGCGGGAGCGCCATGGAACAGGCGGGGGTGCGGTGCCAGGATTGCCATATGGGCCGCGCCACCAAGTCGGCGATTGCCAAGGGGCCGTATGAAGGCGATGTCTGGACACATATCTTCCGGATAAACGACGATGCTTCCTACGACATGTTTAACCGGGACGGCGAAGGCAACGCGGTTTCGGCCAAGAACGCGTTGAGCCTTTCCTATGCCTGTCTCCGTTGCCATGCGGACCGTGATCAGGCCTGGGCGGCGGCCCTCGGCTCATCAGCTACGGATTACCATACCATCGGCAAGTAGCGCTCCGGTAACTATGGGGTCGGGCCGCGGCGGCCCGACAAAGCGACGGCCCCGGGGATGTCCCCGGGGCCGTTTTTCGTTGTGCCTCCCGCGCCACGCCGGGGTCTCCCTTACAGCGGCATAAAATCCGGGCCCGGCGGCCTCAAGAAAATCCGCAAGACGGCATAAAACAAGGTTCGGGGT
>CAYYSS010000419.1:0-2605 GCA_964474325.1 uncultured Nitrospirota bacterium | reverse complement strand
GTTCCTACGGACCCGGCCGGGGTGATTGCGACGCTCGGGGGACATATCGCGGTAAGTTTCGTCGTCCTGCTGGCGTTTCTGGTGTGGATCTCGCTGGTATTCGCCGGCGCGGTGTTCGTCTACGGGGGGACCCTGGGGACCCTCAGGGACGCCCTGCGGGTTCCGGACTATAAGGCCGACGCCGGGACGTTTTTCCGGCGGGGACGGATGCATTTCTGGCCCCTGGTGTGGCTCATGACCATATTTTCCCTGATCGGACTGATTCCGGTTCTGGTTGTCGCATTCGGTATCGTGGGGGCGTTAGTAACGAAAAACGTCGTGGCCTCCAGTACACTCGGGGTTTTCGTGGGGTATCTTTTTGCCGTGGGGGGCATTGTCGGGGGTATCGTGCTCTGTGTCCTCACGGCGGCCTACTGGACGTTTTCGGCAACTGCTCTCGTGAGCGAGCGCCTGACGGCCCGGGAGGCCCTTCGGCGGGGCTGGGCCTTTCTGCGGGGCGGCCCCGAGGCCGTGGGCTACTATCTGCTCGTCTTGATCCTGTATATGGCGGGGGTCCTGTTCCTGGCGGTTCTCATGGGTATCATACAGATGATTCCCGTTGTGGGGCTGATCATTTCCCTGCCTCTTCAGCTCATCAACAGTTTCGTGACGATCTTCCTCTCCGTTGCCATGGGGGGGGCCTATCTTGCCTATTACCTGAAAAAAACGGAGGGTAGCCCCACGCCGGAGCCACCGGTGAGGGCTGCGCCCCCGCCGCCGCTTCCCCTTCCGCCGGCCGGGAAAGAGGATTCAATGTAGACATCGGTGCGCGTTGACAGGGAAACAATGGGGCTTTTATAGTGAAATAAGCGTATGAACGGTTCCCTGGGTGTTCCGGCGGGGGATGGGGAGGGAAAACGCGCGGCTGTCGATGCGCTGGACGGTAAGGCAGATCAATGGTTCAAGAGGCGCAATTTACCATAGGCCAGTTGGTGAAGCATCGGCTCTTCGGCTACCGGGGCGTGATCTTTGATGTGGATGCCCGGTTTGAAGGCACGGAAGATTGGTACGAACAGGTGGCAAAGACCCGTCCGCCGAAGGATAAACCATGGTACCGGGTGCTGGTCGACGGGGGAAAATACGAGACCTACGTGGCGGAGCGCAACCTCTTCGCCGATGACTCCGGCGAACCCGTGGACCATCCGCTTGTGGACGTGATCTTCGAGGGGTTCAAGGACGGGCAGTACTACAGCCTTCGTGCCCTCCACTGATTCCGCCGGTCGTGTACGCGGCGTTGTTGACGAAGGGGCTTCATACGGGGACGCGGGTGTTTCGATGGAGAAGGGACGATGATAAAAAGAATCTTTCGTACTGATGCCGATCCCGCACTTCTGGTCGTCCGACTGGCCCTCGGGTCGGTAATGTTCGCCCACGGCGCTCAGAAGGTACTCGGCTGGTTCGGGGGAGCCGGCCTGGAAAAGACCCTCTCGGTGTTTACTTCGAAGTTACACCTTCCACTCTGGCTTGCCCTGGCGGTGATCTTTACCGAGTTTCTTGGTTCCCTGGGACTCCTGGCGGGTTTCTTTACCCGTCTTTCGGCTCTCGGTATCGGTTCCGTTGTAGGGTATTGCGCCTATTTGAACCACTTCCAGCACGGTTTCTTCATGAACTGGTTCGGTCGGCAGAAGGGCGAAGGCTTCGAGTTTCACGTTCTGGTGATGGGCATTGCACTGGCCCTTGTCTACAAGGGCGGCGGGTTCGCTTCAGTCGATCGTACCCTCGGCCGATAAGGTAACGATCCACGTCCGCCCCGGTGACCCAGGGGGCACCGGAGGAGCGAACGGTAAGGGGAATATGATGGGAAGAACCAGACGGCCGCGCCCCATGAGCCGGGAACTCCGGGGGGTCTCGACGAACGAGCTTCTCGAGAAGATAAGGGGAGGCAATCGCCTCCCGGGGCCGGATTACCGGGAGCGGTCTCTCAAGATTCACGGCCTGATATGCGCCAAATGCGCACGGGAATTCGACCACGCCGATCGGCATCTGCTCACCGTGCACCATAAAGACGGAAACCACCACAATAATCCCCCGGACGGGTCCAATTGGGAGAACCTCTGCGTTTATTGTCACGACGACGAACACAGCCGGGGGCTCCTTGCCGACGCAACGGGACAGCACGATAAAGGACGGTGACGATCCATGGCCCAGGAATACGATACGCCAAGACGCTTCAAGCGGATTCCCTTTTCCGCGGCGATTCGTTTCGTTCAGGGCGAAAAAGCCCTGGAATCCACCTTGATCGACATATCCCTCAAGGGGGTCCTGGCCCAGAAGCCTAGGGAATGGCAAGGCGCCCGGGGGGATCATCGTATCCTGGAATTACTCCTCGACGGCGACGTTTCGATCAAGATGGATGCGGTCGTGGCCCACGTATCGGAAACACGGGTCGGGTTCGAGTGGAAGGATATCGAACTCGAGGGATTTACCCATCTACGGCGCCTTCTGTCTCTGAACGTGGGTAGCGAGGAACTTTTGAAAAGGGAACTGTCAGCACTGGTGGATCAGGACGCCGCCACGGCGGATGTCTGAAGGCCCGGATACGGCCGGTCCCACGTGTTACGTATCG
>CAYYSS010000418.1:0-2606 GCA_964474325.1 uncultured Nitrospirota bacterium | reverse complement strand
AGGGGATGGGTATCGTCGACTTTGTGGACCGGGCCGCTTTATGGTCGGAGAGTTACGAGTTGAACCACGGAGACGGTGTGCGGCTCATGACGGTCCACCAGGCACGGGGTATGGAGTTTCCGGTGGTGTTTCTCGCCGGCCTGGAGGAGGGGATGCTTCCCTATATGCCGTCCCGCCGCGGCGAGTGCGGCGAGGCCGAGGAGCGCCGGATCGCATACGTTGCCATGACACGGGCCATGGATCGGCTGTACTTAAGCGGTGCGCGGCGCCGGAAGACTTTTACGGGGATGCAGATACAGAAGGCGTCCCGATTCCTGGATTGTCTCGATGAATCGCTCTGCGAACGGTTTGAGCGGTCGACCCGGACGGAGGTTGCCAAGGAAATGCCGAATGCAGGCAGGCGCCAGCCGGATTCCGAGAGCTTGTTCCCGGTCGGTGCCCGCGTACGGCACACCACCTGGGGCGAGGGCGTTGTGCGGGACTGTAACGGCAAGGGTGAGACGGCCAGGGTGACGGTGAACTTTCCTTCGGTGGGTGTGAAACGCCTGGCCGTTAAATTCGCGAATCTCGAACGGGTTACGTAAACCGGCCGGATAAACGGCGCGGTCTTCGGTATACGAAACGAAGTACTACCGGCTCTAAAACGCTCCCGGCGGATCTCGCCGGGGGTGCACGTACTTTTTGTAGTGTAGAGAACGATATGACAATAGAAGAACGAGACGTTGAGAAAATCGCGGAACTTGCCCGGCTGGAATTTTCCCATGACGAGCGTGTCCAGATGACGGAACAACTCGGGAAGATCGTGGACTATGTCAGACAGCTTGCCGAGGTGGACACGGAGCGGGTGGAACCCACGGCCCATGTCTTTGCCGTGACCAACGTGGACCGTGCCGACACGGTCCGGCCGTCCCTGGACAGGGACCGGGTTATGGCAAACGCGCCGGATACGGACGGCGCCTTTTTCCGGGTCCCCCGGATCATCGACTGAGGCGGACGCGGGTGTTGCGGTCCTTTCTTCGGGCGAAGATTCACCGCGCCGTGGTTACGGAGGCGAATCTCGAGTACGTGGGGAGCCTGACCCTTGACGCGGCGCTCATGGCGGCGGCGGATATCCGGCCCTACGAGCAGGTTTCCGTAAGTAATCTGGAAAACGGGGAACGGTTCGATACCTATATCATCCCCGGCGAAGAACACTCGGGGATGGTTTGTCTTAACGGCCCCACGGCCCGCAAGGCGGTGGTGGGAGACCGAATTATCATTTTTGCGTACGCGTTCCTTGCGGACAGTGAGTGGGATTCCGCCGCTCCCCGTATCGTCCACGTGGACGAGCGGAACAGAATTGTCTGAATGACCGACTCCCGGGGTCCGCACCATCTCTCCGGGACGTTCGACAGCCCGCCGTCTCCGCCGTTGGATTTCAGCGTTGCCGTCGTCATTCCCGCACGTTACGGGTCCACTCGTTTTCCGGGGAAACCTCTCGCATCCATCGCCGGTACGCCGATGATCTGTCACGTCATGCGGCGGGCACAAAAGGCGCGGCGTGTGGACCGGGTTCTCGTTGCCACGGACGACGAGCGGATCAAATCCGCCGTGATCGACTGCGCCGGCGAGGCGGTTCTGACCAGGCCCGATCATCCCAGCGGCACGGACCGGGTCTGGGAAGCCGTGGCCGACACGCCCTATGATATAATCGTCAACGTGCAAGGCGACGAACCGTTGCTCGAACCCCTGGTTATCGATGCCGTGGTAGACGCCTTAGCCGGTGATCCTCATGTCGACATTGCGACGGCGGCCGTGCGGAGCGAAAGCGGGCCGCGTTATGTCGATCCCAACGTCGTTAAAGTGGTTCGGGACCGGCGCGGGTATGCGCTCTATTTCTCTCGTGCCCCTGTTCCCTGGCGGCGGAATGACGGATCGCACGTTCCGGGTTCGGGGACGTGGCTTCAGCACCTGGGGATCTATGCTTACCGCCGGGACGCACTCCGAGCCTTTGTTGCGGCGGGGCCGGACCCGCTGGAAGAAATAGAAGGGCTAGAACAACTTCGGGCGCTCTCGCTGGGTATGACGGTTGCCGTTGTCGAAGTCCGGAGCGCGAGCAGGGGGGTGGATACCCCGGAAGACCTTGAAAGAGTAGAGGCGTGGCTACGAAATTCATCTTCATAACCGGCGGTGTCGTATCCGCACTGGGTAAAGGGATTGCGTCCGCGGCAATGGGGGCGCTCCTGGAAAGCCGGGGCTTCCGCGTAACGCTCCAGAAACTGGATCCGTATATTAACGTTGACCCGGGCACACTCAGCCCGTTTGAACACGGCGAAGTCTACGTGACCGACGACGGTGCCGAGACGGATCTTGACCTGGGGCATTACGAACGGTTTACCACGTTCAAAGCGACCAAGCGGAACAACTTTACGTCGGGTCGTATCTACCATGACGTTATCACCAAGGAGCGCCGAGGCGATTATCTCGGAAAGACCGTGCAGGTGGTGCCTCACGTGACCGACGAGATAAAGAACGCGATCATTTCCGTGGCCGACGGGGAAGACGTGGCCCTCGTTGAGATAGGCGGAACCATCGGCGATATCGAAAGCCTGCCCTTTCTGGAGGCC
>CAYYSS010000417.1:0-2611 GCA_964474325.1 uncultured Nitrospirota bacterium | reverse complement strand
GTCGATGTGTTTCGGCAGGGGAAGCTGGACCAGGATGCCGTGTATGGCGGGGTCCTTATTGTATTTGTCCACAAGGGCCAGAAGATCCGCTTCGGAGATGTCCTCGGACTGGTTGTCCTGGATCGAATTGAAACCGAGTTCGTGGGCCGTCTTCTGTTTCCCGGTGACGTAGCTAACGGAAGCGGGGTTTTCGCCCACCAGGATCGTAACGAGCCCCGGGACAATCCCGTGCTTTTCTTTCATTTCGGCGACTTCGTTTTTCAACTCTTCCCGAATGTCCGCCGCTACTTTCTTGCCGTCGATAATTACCGCCGCCATGTGTGTTCCTCCTCTTGCGAAGTTTTTATTTTGTCGTCCGGCCCCACGGGGGCCGTTGTTCAGATACCGTCTTTCCGAAGGAGGTAAAGCATCTCCTCCCGGGTCGAGACCTTCGAGCGGAAAATACCCCGCACCGCCGACGTCACCGTCCGTGCTCCCGGTTTTTTGATCCCCCGCATGCTCAGGCAAAGATGCTCCGCGTCGATGACAACCATTGCCCCCTTCGGCCGGAGTTTTTCCACGAGCAGGTCGGCCAGCTGGGACGTGAGCCGCTCCTGGACCTGGGGCCGTTTGGCGAGGAGTTCAAGGGCCCGGGCCAGTTCCCCGATACCCGCGATCCGCCCCCCGCCGGGGATATAGGCGATGTGGGCCCGGCCGATAAAGGGCAGGAGGTGGTGTTCGCATACGGAGTAGAAGTAGATATCCTTCAAGAGCACCATCTCGTCGTGGCTTTCCCCTTCTATGGGCGAGACGATCTCCGCCGGCGGTGCCTCGAGTCCAGCGAAGATCTCCGCGTACATCTGGGCCACCCGTTCCGGCGTCCGCTTGAGGCCGGGACGTTCCGGATCTTCACCAATGCCGTCGAGAATAAGACGGACGCCTTCGGCAATCTTGTCAAGATTCATCGGCATCGAATCGTCTCCCGGTCCGTTACGATCACCGACACCCGCTGGTCGTGTGCTTCTGCGTCGATCCGTTCGAAGATCTGTTCGTCGTAGGCAAGGGCGATCCGCGGCATATCCGGGCGGGAACGGGCCAGGAGCCGGTCGTAATAACCGCCCCCGTAACCGATCCGGTTCCCCGTGCGGTCGAAGGCCAGACCGGGAAGAACGACAAGATCGACATCCTCCGGTTTGGTCTCCCGGTTCTTGGTGAGGCCCGGTTCCGGGATCCCCCGGTAGCCCGAGATCAGGTCGTTGAGGGATTCGATCCGGAAGAGATCGAGTTCCCGGCGCCGGGGGTCCACTTTGGGAAGGACTACGGTCTTGCCTCCTTCGAGGGAAAGGCGTATCGCCCGCAGGGTGTCCACTTCAGTACGGAAGGAGACATAGAAGAGGACCGTGGTACTTGCGGCGTATTCGTCGAGGGCGAGAAGACGCTCCCGGAGAGCCTGATTCTTTTCGCGGCGGACTTCGTCGTCGATACCGTCCCGGGCTTCCGTCGCCCTGCGCCTGAGTTCCGCCTTGCTGAGTGTTTTCACGGTTATTCGGCCCGTCGAATAATCTCTTCGGCGAGCCTGCGGCCCACCTCCCGAGCCTGGTCCGAAAGAGTATGGGGCGGGACCCCCCGCATGTCGGCTTCGGTAATGGCGGGGTCGAGGGGAATCGCCGACAAAATCTCCAGAGTCCCGAGCCTTTCCCGTACAAATTCCAGATCGTTATCGTTTCGAAGCTTGTTCGCAACAACGTAAACCCGGCGGATACCCAATTCTTCCGCCAGCTTTCGAACGGTCTCCGCCGTCTGTATACTGCGTTGGCCGGGTTCAACCACTACGACGAAGGCGTCCATGGAGTCCGACGTCCCCCGGGTGAGATGTTCGATGCCGGCCTCCATATCCACGATCACAACTTCGTCCCGTTCGACAATCAGATGGCGAAGCAGGCGCTTGAGCAGGACGTTTTCGGGGCAATAACATCCTGCCGAGGCCGACTTTGATTTACCCATGACGAGGAGCTTGATCGACTCGGAGACCGGAAGGCCGAAACCCTCCGGGATATCGTCAACACGGGGGTTGAGCTTGAAGACACCCCCGGCCTGCCCGGGTCGGGCGCCGGTGCGTTCTTCGATCAGGTCCCCCATATCGGCGATGGGCCGTATCGTGGCGGCCCGGTCGGGTTCGACACCCAGAGCCGACGCGAGATTTGCGTCGGGGTCGGCGTCGACGGCGATAACCCTTTTGCCGGCCTCGGCGAAGGTATAGGCGAGAAGGGAGGCGAGGGTGGTCTTGCCCACGCCGCCTTTTCCCGTAAGAGCTATTTTCATACGATTTCCCGCGTGCTTTCCGTCGGTTTTCTCAAAACACTTATATTACCAGTGGGGTTTGACGGAGTCAAAGTCCAGCGGAAGTGAGAAGGCAGAAGTGAGAGGAGAGAAAGGCACTAAGACACACAGACACAGAGGGGAATAAGTGAGACGTTGAATCGTCATTTGTAATTCGTAATCGGCGGTTGGCAGGTATCGGAAGTCTGGAGTGAGAGGGACGAAGTGGGAAGCACAGAAAAGCGTCTCCAGTCTTACCCTTACAGTTGCAGTGTGCCGTGCAAAGGCACGGTCTTTCAGTGGGTGAAATTCC
>CAYYSS010000416.1:0-2612 GCA_964474325.1 uncultured Nitrospirota bacterium | reverse complement strand
TTGAACCCGGAACCCCGAACCTTGTTTTATGCCGTGTGGCGGATTTTCTTGAGCGCCTTGCACCCGATGTTATGCAACTGTACGGTTCAGCCTCCCGGGTCGGATTTCAGGGGGGTATCTTCTACGCCGGTACCGGTACTTCCTGCTGGGCCGATACCCGTGCCTTTTCCATAACCAGCTGAAGCCCCCGCATACTGGCGGAATTAAGAACCACCGGGCCGAGGAGGTTCATGGTCACCTTTTTCTGCTCCCCATCGTCGCGGACCCGGAGGATACAGAAGACCGCCACGTCCCGAATGTCTTCAATCGCAAGGAGTTCCCGCTCCACCGCGCTTATGTCGATCTGGTACTCCGGAAACACCTCGAAGGGGTTCATCATGAGAAAGGCAAGGTCCGGATCGTCCACACACTGGAGCCACTTAAGCGTGGTGTCTTTATAGTCCAGAATGAAGAAGCGCCGTTTCTCCGCGAAGCCCAGAAGGCCCCGGGGAAACAGAATCACCTTCTCCTCCGGAATTTCAACCGTACCGAATTTTGTGGTCTCGACGTTCACCGTTTGAACCTCTCTTTGATCCATTCGAATTCCTGGCGTCCCACGGACGCGGCACCCACGTTGGCGTTTTTCACCTTCTCGTAGATTTCGTCCCGGTAGATCGGGGTCTCCTTCGGCGCCTCGATTCCGAGTTTCACCTGGCTTTCCCGGATATCCACGACAACGATCCGAATGTCTTCACTGACCCAAATCCCTTGTCCGGACTTCCTTGTCAGAACCAGCATCTTCTGGCCTCCATTTCCATAATTACCTTCCCCCTCTTATCGCAAAAAGTCGAAAAGCGACCTCCCGAGCACCTCGCCCGCAGACGTGCGCAATGCCTGAAGCGCCGTCTGTCGTTTCGTCATCTCCGTAATGCTCTGGGCAATATCCGCATCTTCGAGCCCCGACCGTATTGCCTGAAAAGCGAGTTCCATATCGAGCACCGTCGCCTCCTCGACGGCAATGCGTTCCATACGGGCCCCGAAATCGGTCCGGGCGGACATCACCGTGTCGATATCCGTCAGCATGGCATCCACCGCGTTTTCCACGCCGGCCTGGTCGTCGTTCTCAAGGGCCGTGATGAACGCGTCAAGGTCCGTAAATATGGACCCCATGGCCTGGTCCCCCGGGACCGTGATCCCCAGACGAACCCCTTCGGCCACTTCCGCATCCAGAACACCCGCATCGCCCAAGTACCCGATGGTCGGTTGAAGGGTCAGGTCCCCGTCGGCCCAGGCTCCCGCGTCGACCGTGCCGTCCACTGCCGAAAACCCCAGGGTCGCCCCTGCCGTCGCTCCCGGCAAACTCCACCGGAGGACCGCCGGCGCCCCGTTTCCCGCATCGTTTCTAATACGAAAATGCTCGGCCGTCGTGTCGTAGGCTACCTCGTAGGTATTGCCGGGAAACGCCGCCTCGAGCTGTGTCTCGATCTCGTCGGCCAGGGTATCGGGGGTATACGTCCCCGCCGTGAGCGTAATCGCCACGTCCCCGCCTCCGGCATCCACCACCAGTCCGTCATTAACTCCTCCGGTGATAACAAACGTCCGGTCAAAGGGCCGCTGGTCGGTCCGATAACCGCTGAGGACGTACTGCCCGGCCACCTGGGCATGGGTCGCGCCGAGGACGAAGTTCCTCAACTGACGAACTTCCCGGGCCGCAATCCGCCGGTCCTCCGCCCCGTAAGTGGCGTTTGACATCTGAACGGCTAATTCGTGCGCCCGGGTAAGGGCATCGCTCACGTCTCCGAGGGCCGCCTCGGCGATCTCCATCCGGGAAAGGGCGTTGCCTTGATTTCTCCGGTACTGGGCGTACCGGCCGAGTTTTTCGTTTATCTCGACGATATTAGCCATTGCCGCCGGGTCGTCCGACGGCCGGTTGACCCGCTTGCCGGACGATACCTGTTCCTGGGCCTTGAACAGACCCGTCATGTTCATCTGCAAGTCGCTCACAAAGCGGTTATAGAACAATCCCGTTGTAATCCTCATGGCTATTTGATCGAGAGTAGCATATCGTAGAGTTCGTCGGCGATCGAAATGATCCGCGCCGCCGCTTCATAACTCTTCTGGAATTTCAGGAGATCCGCGGCTTCTTCGTCGAGGGAAACCCCTGATATCTGTTCGCGCCGGAACTCAAGCCCGGTCACCACCGCTTCCTGAAATTCCATCCCCTGCGCTACATCCCTGGTATCATAACCTACTTGACTCACTAAACCACCATAAAATTCGGTCAGGGTCGATCCGGAAACCAAGGAAGCGTACTGGATATCGACGATCTGGAGTGCGGCCCGGTTATCTCCGGGCAGGGCCGCAGGATCCTGGGCGGCGGCGACGGCGGCGGGATCGGTAATGAGTACACTCATGCTGGCGGCGGAATTGGCAACCGCGGCAAGGGGGGCGAAGAAGTCGTTTCCGGTGGAGGTGTCGAGCCCGACGGCGGCCGAATGCACCGTGTTGACCTGCTCCACGATGGTATAGGCCAGGGTATCGAGCTGGTCCATATAATCAGGCAATATGGTGTCTCTGAGTTCCACGAGCCCGGCAAGGCTCCCTTGGCTCAGATTGAGCGGCTGACCGTCCGG
>CAYYSS010000415.1:0-2613 GCA_964474325.1 uncultured Nitrospirota bacterium | reverse complement strand
CGCGCATTCGCTTTTTCCTGATTGTATTCTGCACGTTCGTACTGCTCTTTCCCATCAGCTTTTCCGCCCGGGGGGCGTATTTCATGAAAACCTACGGCGGGTCCGGCGTTGAATCCGGTAACGCCGTGGTTCCCCTTTCCGGCGGGGACTTTTATGTTGTCGGCGGAACGGACTCCTTTGGTGCCGGGAGCGTCGATCTCTGGGTGCTCCGGCTTGACCGGGACGGGAACGTCCTGTGGAGCAATACCTACGGGGGGCCGGGTTTGGATTATTCGGAGTTGGTATCCGCGACCGAGACCGCCGACGGCGGGCTCTGCTCGGCGCCCGAGCCCGCTATGCCCCTGCCCACAAGTAGTGCGTCGATCAGTTTCCAGGCCGAGGATGCCCCGGTGCCCAGCGTGGATCCCCTGCTCTGCAAGACCTTCGGGATCGGGGACCTGGGCGGCGGAGAGTTCGAACTTCTGGCGGGTCTTCCCCTCATGGCCGGTCCGGTGGACGTTTATGCGGGGGCGTACGCGAAGTCCATGAACAACGATATCCTTATCTTTACGCCGGCCGGTCCGGAATATATATCAAACGTGGGTATCGTGCCCTGGATTGCCGGAACGGACGGTGACCTGCACGAAGCACTGCTTTCGCCCATATCCGCGGCTCTTCCGCCGGACGAGTACACGTTCCTCATGGCGGTGACCCCCGCAGGCGGCTGGAGCGGTTACTACCTCTGGTCGACGACGGTGGTGATTCCGTATTACGGCGTGATGACCGGTTGAGCAGACCTGATCGGTTCATTCGGTTATCGGTCCCCCGGGGCCCGGGACCAAACGGCCGCCGTCGTTCCGGGCCCGCCCCGGAATCCGAGAACGCGCAGCTTCAAAGCATGGCTTCCCGCTGAATACCCGCCCGCTTACCCGTTGTTTCTCAGCCGTGTGCGTTGACCGGTGGGGGTCCTTCCGGTCAGTATACTAGGCAGGCTTATTTTTCTTGAGCGGGGAGGGCGGGTGAACTATCGGATAATAGCTGTCGGCTGGGGATTGGCTGTACTTCTTGTTTTTTCGGCGTCGTCGCCCCCGGCGGCCTTTGCGGCCCCTTCGAAGGGGCCTGCTCCCGGCCGGATGTTGAGCAGGGCGGTCCTCGACCAGCTCCGGATCATCCAGGAGGAAAAGGCCTCCCGCACGCCGGCCGAGAAGAAAATCGATTCCCGCCTTATCTATACCTTGAAACAGCGCCGGGGAGATGTGCGCCTCCAGGCCTTTGCTTTCTCGCCCGCCCGGGCCGGACTTACGTTCGACAGGACCGGCGCCGTGCTTTTGGATGTAAAGGCAAACGTCTCGCCGGGTCTTCTGAAAAGCATCGAAGCCCGGGGTGGTACCGTCGAACGGAGTTTTCCTGCATACGACGCATTGCGTATCCGTCTGCCGCTCGATGAGATAGATTCCCTTGCGGGACATCCCGATATACAATTCATTAAACCCGCCGAACGACCCATAGTGAACAAACTGAACACGTCGGAGGGGGATGTGGCCCACGGGGCGGACCTCGCCCGTGCGCTTAACGGGATCGATGGAACGGGGGTCAAGATCGGGGTACTCTCCGATTCCGTGGACAATCTGGCAACGGTACAGGCCTCGGGGGACCTTCCGCCGGTGGTCACCGTGCTTCAGGATTCCCCGGGAAGCTCGGGCGAGGGGACGGCCATGCTCGAACTCGTCTACGATCTCGCACCCGGGGCCGACCTCTATTTCGCCACCGGGGATTTCGGCACGGCGAATTTTGCGAACAATATTCTTGCCCTGAGATCCGCGGGCTGCGACGTGATCGTCGACGACCTGGCCTATCTGAGCGAGCCGCCGTTTCAGGACGACATTATCGCACAGGCGGTCAGTACCGTGACCGCCGACGGCGCGCTCTATTTTTCGTCGGCGGGGAACTCGGGCAACGTGAACGACGGGACGTCGGGTGTCTGGGAAGGGGATTTCGTCGGAGTTGTGGATTCGGGCCTCCCCGCGCCGCTGGATACCTTTGAAGTCCATGATTTCGACTCTTCGGTAGCAGTCGATACGAAAAACGTGATTGTCGCGGACCCGCCCCACAGCATGACCCTCTTCTGGTCGGATCCCCTGGGGGCTTCGTCAAACGACTACGACCTTTGTCTGCTTAATGAGTTGGGGACGGCCATAGAGTATTGCGCGACAAACGTCCAGGACGGAAACGACGATCCCTACGAGACCATCTCCAGTTATTCATATGACGACACGGGCTTACTTCTGGTTGTCGTGAAAAACGGCGGTGCGGCCTACCGGTTCATCAACCTGAGCGTGAACCGGGGGCAGCTTTCTTATGCTACGGAGGGCCAGATCCGGGGCCATGCGGCCGCGGCGTCCGCCTTCGCGGTGGCGGCGGTCAACGCCTCGGCCGGCACATTGTTCGACGGCACGGAATCGGTGGAGACGTTTTCGACCGACGGCCCCCGCAGGGTGTTTTTCGAGCCCGACGGGACCCCGATAACGCCGGGGGATTTCTCGTCGACAGGGGGTGCCGTCCGGAACAAACCGGACATTGCGGCGGCGGACTGGGTCACGACCGCGACACCCGGTTTCGCTCCCTTTCGCGGAA
>CAYYSS010000414.1:0-2616 GCA_964474325.1 uncultured Nitrospirota bacterium | reverse complement strand
GTGTGGCGGATTTTCTTGAGGCCGCCGGCCCCGAATTTATGCCACTGTAAGGTAACCTGACCTTAACGTTGCAAAAGATTCCTGGAGAAGGGACCGGCGGGATCAAAAAAATACGCACGGCTACTACACTTCTGAAAAGGCGGACGGGTCCGGATTCTGTCCGGCAAACGCCACGAAACGTGATCCTGCATGATCTCTCAGACCTGCGCCCCGCCTCCGACCTCTCCCCTATCGCCGTTGCCTGTCGGCTATCGCCTGCTCCCTTCATGCCGTGTTGCGGATTTTTTCGAGGCCGCCGGTCCTGTATTTTATGCAGCTCTAAGGTAACTCCTGCGGGTGGGTCGGGTTATACTAGCGGGTAGCAAGGAAATTTCCGCCGGGGGCCGGTACCCGATCTTTTCCCCTTCCGGTCCAGCGGAAAATGAAAACGGAGGCATGTGCATGACACAACGCGTACTCAACCGGGACCGACGCAGGGATGTAAGGCGGGCGGGTTTCACGCTGATCGAACTCATGGTCGTAATCGTGATCCTGGGGCTTCTCGCGGGTCTGGTCGGACCGCGGATCTTTCGAAACGTGGACAAGGCGAACGTCAAGACGGCGATGTCTCAGATTGAACTACTCGGCCAGGGACTCGATTCCTTTCGACTCGATACGGGCCGGTACCCGACCACCTCCGAGGGCCTGGAAGCCCTCCAGACCGATCCGGGGGCGGCCGGATGGGACGGACCTTATCTGAAAAAGGGCATTCCCAAAGATCCCTGGAAACAGCCCTACGTATATCGTTCCCCGGGCCAGCACGGCGAATATGAACTCCTCTCCTACGGTAAAGACAAGGCCCCCGGCGGCGACGGCTATAACCGAGACATCACAAGCTGGGAAAACCTGGAGTAGTCGGGCCGGCTTTACGTTCCTCGAACTTATCGCCGTCATCGTCGTGGCCGGCCTGGCGGCCGGCCTGGTCAGTGTATCCGTCTCGCGGTATCAGGACCGTACGCGGTTTACGGGTGCGCTGCGCCGCGTCGCGGTTACGATCCGTTCCGCACGAACCCACGCAATCCTCGAGCGGGACACGTGCGAATTTTCCGTCTTCCCACCCGATGAGACATCGTTTGTCGAAGAACAGGAGGTTGTCCGGTATGGGTATGTCTGTGAAGGGGGTAAACAGACGAGCTACGCACTCCCGCCCGGGATGACCCTCGAGGGCCCCTCGCTGATGTTTTTTCCGCGGGGATATACGACCGGGGGGTATCTCAGCCTGCGGTCGGCGCGGGGCAGGACAGCCGGAATCACCGTGGATTCGGTCACCGCAAAGGTATCCGTTGAACCGTAAGCGAGGGTTTACCCTTATCGAGGTTCTGGCCACGGTCGCCATCGTGGGTCTGTCCCTTGCCCTGCTCTTTCAGCTGTTCGGCCAGGGCCTCCGATCCACACTGCGGGCGGAAGCCGTATCGCAGGCCGCTGTTTATGCCCGAACGGTGATGGAGACGGCCTTGATCGTCCCGAACCCCGAAAACGCCGCCGGTTCCGGTGACCTGCCCGGCGGTCTGCGTTACCGAGTGGAAGTTTCGCCCCTGGAGCGTTTCGAAGACGATTCCCTTTACCGTTTGACCGTCCAGGTAGAGGGTGATTCCGGGGGGCGGGTGCGGCTTTCGACGGTCCGGTCTTATTATGAACGTGACGAATAAACCCCAAGGCGGCCTTGGAGCCGCAACCAAAGGGTCGACACGTATACCGACGCGAAAACTTCTCTGCAAACTGCAAAGTCGGATCGACCCTTCGTCGAGAAGACCCGACTCGGGAAGCGGATTTCTTGAGGCCGCCGGACCCGTGTTTTATGCCACTGCAAGATAAAAACGCGCGGGGATTTACGCTCGTCGAGGTACTCCTGTCGCTCGCGCTGACCGCCGTGATCCTCGTGATCCTTTTCGCCGGGCTCCGCCTGGCCCAGCGATCGACGGAAAAGGCCGAACGGCGACTCGAAGATACGATAACCGCCCGGCTCCTTGTAGACCGAATCGGGGGTCTCGTCAGATCCGCCTACCCGTACATGGGATTAGTCGACGATAAAAAGCGCGCCCTGCTGTTCGTCGGAGAAAGCGACCGGATGGGGTTTGTCACGACCGACACAATCGGCGGTTCTCCCGGACCGGCGCGGCGGATGGGCCTTCGTTGGATCGATTTATATGTGGAAGGAGACGAGCTTCGCGCTGCAGAAAACCTCCCGTTTGTCGAAAATGTTTCCGAGGCCGAGCCTGCCGGGCAGTGGATCCTCGCCCGGGACGTCGACGATGTGTCTTTCGAGTACTACGCGCGGGATCCGGATGACGACAAGGGCGAATGGATCGATTCCTGGGATGCGGAAGACCACAAAAATCGCATGCCCGGCGCCGTACGGATCACGGTCCGCCTGGCCGAAACAGATAACCGGCGGACGGATACGTACGTTTTCCGCCTTCCGGCAGGGGGCCCGCCGCCGCCGCGCTGATCCGGTACCGTACCGCCACCCGGCATGAATGGCGAGGGCGAGAGGCAATGGGCGATAGGGGAGAGGCCGGAGGCGGGGCGCAGGTCTGAGCGGTGTGCCGGGAGTTCACTTTCCGTGGCGTCTGCCAT
>CAYYSS010000413.1:0-2623 GCA_964474325.1 uncultured Nitrospirota bacterium | reverse complement strand
TTTTTGATCCCACCGGCCCCTTTCGCGGGAATTCTTTTGCAACAACAGGGTTTATCCGTCTCCCGAAACGGTTTGCGGCCCGGGAGGCGGCAGGAAGCCTTCTTCCGGAACCGGCGCTGTGTGCGCCCGATCGCCCGCGTCAGGCCGAATGAGAAAAACGGTGACGTGACGGTCCGTGTGCATCGTGGTGTTCGCATATAAGGCCCACCCCGGCTACCGGTTGATCCTCGGGGCGAATCGCGACGAGTTTTACGACCGCCCCACAGCGCCAATGGCGTATTGGGACTCCGCGCCCGAGATCCTCGGGGGGCGGGATCTCCTTCGGGGCGGGACCTGGCTCGGTATTACCACCGGAGGCAGGTTCGGGCTCGTTACGAATTACCGTGATTCCGTTGCACGGTTCGGTAGCGCGCCGTCCCGGGGCGGATTGGTAACGGCTTTTCTCCAAAGCAGTCGACCTCCGGCGGAATATCTCAGGGATCTCGAGCCCCGGGCGAACGACTACGAGGGTTTTAATCTTCTGCTAGGCGACGGAGAAGATCTGTGGCTCTTTTCGAACCGGGACGGAAGAATCCGGAGGATTCAGCCGGGGATATACGGGCTGAGCAACCACGTGCTCGACACCCCGTGGCCGAAAGTACGTCGGGGGAAACGTATGATGAAAAACCTGCTGAAACGGGCTTCACCAGCCCCGCCGGACCTTTTCGAACTTCTCGAAGATCGTCATCAACCGCCGGACGAAGAACTCCCCGATACCGGCGTTGGTCTTGCCCGGGAACGGATGCTCGCACCGATTTTCGTTGAATCGGATACGTACGGAACCCGATCATCGACGGCCCTGTTGATCGGTGCGGACAGCAGGGTCACTATTGCGGAGAAGACGCACGGCACGCCGGAAGGGAGTACGGTTGTATACCGCTGGTTACAGCCCGAGGGTTAGTTTCGCGAGGCCGAAGTAGATCGATACGCCCAGGATATCGATAGCAGTAGTGACGAAAGGTCCGGTAGCGACGGCGGCGTCGAAGTTGAGACGTTTAAGGCCCAGAGGGATGGCCGTTCCCAGGGTTGAGGCGAGAGCCATTACCACGAAAACGGACAGCCCCACTACGAACCCCAGATTTCCCAGATCGGCGTAGCCCAGATGGGCAACGATTCCTAGAAAAAGTCCATAAAGGGCCCCAAGGATCATTCCCACCCGCATCTCCTTGCCGATGACCTTGAGGAGTGCCCGCATATTGACCCTTCCCGTTGCAATTCCCCGTATCACGATGGTGCTCGACTGGGTGGCGATATTGCCGCCCATCCCCATCACGATCGGTATGAAGGCCGCAAGAGCCAGCACCTTCTGAAGTTCGTGCTCGAAAAAATTAATAATGAACATGGCTACGACGCCGCCGACCCAGCTTGCAAGAAGCCAGGGGGCCCGCGTGGTGGCGTTGGCCACCGTGGACTTGAGAAGTATCTCCTGGTCTTTGCCCGCCCCGGCCATCTGAAGAAAGTCTTCGGTGGCCTTCTCCCGAATCACGTCGATAATGTCGTCCACGGTAACGATGCCCACCAGGCGGTGCATAGAATCCACCACGGGCACGGCGAGGATATTGTACTGGGAGATCACGTGGGCGACCTCCTCTTCCGGGGTGTCCGTTGAGACGGATATTGCCTCCCTGTTCATAATATCCCCCAGGGTTTTCTCAGGCGGATTTGTTATGAGTTCCCGAAGGGACAGCACCCCCGCAAGCTGTCCATCCCGGTGAACGATATAGAGATAGAAGACCATCTCCATCTCCTCGCTCCGCTCCTGCACCCGCCTGATCGCTTCAGCCGTGGTGAGGTCTTCGGCAAGGGCCATAAAGTCAGGCGACATGAGGCCCCCGGCCGTGTCGGGGTGGTACTGGAGCAGTTCCTCCACCTCTTCCCGGTCTTCCTCCTCCATGAGACGCTGGACCTCGGCGGCCAATTCCTCCGGCAGGGCGGCCATAACGTCCGCCGCATCGTCCTTATCCATATCCGCCAACACGGTTACAAGGAATTGGGGCGTCATGTGCCCCACGAGTTCGAGCATAACGGCACGGTCCAGTTCGCTTACGAAGTCGCCGACGAGATCGGTTTCCGACAGCGTCGTGAAAACGCTTTTCCGTTCCTCGGGCGAAAGGTGGCGGAAGGTCCATGCCAAATCCGCCGGGTGGGTCTTCTGAATGAGTTTACGCAGATGGCTTGTCGCACCACGCCGGTTGAGGCGTCTGATGGTGTCCAAAAGAACGGCCCCTTCGTTGCCGATGAGTTCCCGCTGTACCGTATTGCCCATGAGAAATTTGTGCTCTATTAACCAAGGCGGCCTGGTAGCCGCAACCAAAGGGCCGGCACGTGTACCGACACGAAGACTACTCTGCATATTGCAAAGTCGGATCGACCCTTCGTCGAGAAGACCCGACTCGGGAAGTTACGGATAAACCTTACAGTGGCAAAAAATTCGGGCCCGGCGGCCTCAAGAAAATCCGCAACACGGCATAAAACAAGGTTCGGGGTTCCGGGTTCAAGGTTTTGGGTTTGAACGTCGAACATAGAACATCGAACATAGAACTCCCAATAGTGGCCGTGCGTATGTTCTTGATTCCACCGTTCC
>CAYYSS010000412.1:0-2649 GCA_964474325.1 uncultured Nitrospirota bacterium | reverse complement strand
CGGCCTCAAAAAAATCCGCTTCGCGGCATGAAGGCGATAGGCGAGAGGCTATGGGCGAGGGGGGATGAGAGGCGTGAAGACGGAAACTGACTTCCGCCGGAGGCGGGTGCGTATTTTTTTGATCCCGCCGGCCCGTTCTCCAAGAATCTTTTGCAACGTTAAGGGTTATATCCCTGACCCATATCGCACCGGAAGATCTCTACGAAAACATCGTTGTCCCCGGGCGCCCGCTCAGGGGCCGCGCGAAGAAGGAGAAACCAGATGAGAATCGCCTCCGCAAACAGGAGGAGCGTCGGTGTTTCCATAGGGGGCTTCCCCGGAGAGGGGGGAGCCGGGCTAACTCGCCCGGGCCCGGTCCCGCAGTTCGGCGCTCAGGTGCCCTACGTCCCCGAGTGCCTCCAGATAAGGCCCGAGTGGGGTAAATCGTATGCGGGTAAGCGACGCCAGCGGGCAGGCCAGCCGATCCCGGTAGCGACGGGCGTCAATCCCGAGAAAGGCGCAGACCATGACGCGAATTGTGGCCTTATGGGACGCTATAAGTACCGAACCGCCGGTCCGGTGTTCGGCGCGGATCCGCTCGACTGCGCCCACGGCCCGGGCCGCGACCTGGTAGGCGTTTTCTCCCCCCGGGGCGCCCCGGGCGCCGGGATCTTCAGCCCAATAGCGAAACGACTCGGGCTCTTCCCGCTCCATGGTATCGACGACGCGGCCCTCCCAGGTGCCGTAATCGATTTCCCGGAACCCTTCTTCTATATCCGGGTCCCGCCCCAGGGCCTGGAGGAGGGGTGTGATTGTCTGAATCGTTCTCCGCATGGGGCTTGAGTAAATCGCCGTCCAGTCGGTCTCACGGTACCGGGCGGCGAATTCGTTCGCCATGGCACGCCCGGCCTCCGTGAGGTCGGGATCCGAGCTTCCGCAAAAGCGCCCTTCGACGGTCATTGTGGTCTCGCCGTGGCGGAGCAGGTATAAGGTGAGATCTTTTTCCACGTGGGTGCCCTCCGTTACCGAAAAAAGCGGTGGAGCGCCCGGGCCATGACCGGCCTGCAGGCCCCGGCCTTAAGGACCTCTACGAGCTCTCCGTCGTTGCTGACCGGGCGGGGTAGTTCCGTAAAGGCGTCGCCCACGTCCCGCGGGTCGTGGGCATCCGATCCGCCGATGCCGTTTAATTCTACGCCTACCATTTTCTCCCGGAGCATTCTGTTTACGTAAGGTTTCCCCCCGTTGATCGACTCTACGCCGTCGACGTTGGGGAGAAAACGAAGCAGGGCCTCGCGGGTCGGATAAAAGCTGTCGAAGAACGGGTGTGCCAGAAAAACGGCGACCCGATCCCTGTCGATCCGCTCCAGGAGATCAAAGGCCGACGGAAGACCCGACGGAGGAAAAAGCCCGTCCTTCCAACTGTCGTCAGTGAGGCCGTAAACCAGGAGGTGGCCCTGGTCCGTCGCGATCTCCACTCCTTGAAAAATCGGGAATCCATTCTCCTTGCCGTAGGCGACGTACGCGGAGGACGATTCCACAGAGTCGTGGTTCGTCGACGCGATACCGTCGAGTCCTCTTCTGCGCGCCGTTTCGACCAGCCGCTCAGGGGTCATTTCCCGGGAGGTGTCGAAGGAATTCGTGTGGACGTGGAGATCTACGCGCATAAACACGATATTTTAGCATTCGCCGCCCGGCGGCGGGAAAATCGTCAAAAGGCCGACGAGAGGATTTTCTGCTCCGCGGATACGGTACCGGATATAGTAGATGAACGATCGGTTCATGGACGACCGGGTCGGGAACGAACGATGCCGTCGGCAGAACGGGGGAGGGTGAGTATATCGTGCAGACACAGATCGTCCTCGACGGCGAGGTTCCTCTGCCCGAAGAGCGGTTCGCGCTTTGGCAGAGGATTTGTGAGGCCCTTGCCGTAGCGCCCTCGGCCTCGGCGGTACGGCAGAGGGCCCGGACCGTGCGGGACCTTATCCGGGAACTGGACAGCTACATCCAGGACCAGACTGCGGCCGTGTGTCCGGACTGTGACCGGGTCTGCTGTATCAACCAGCACGCCTTTCACGATCGGGCGGACCTGCTCTACCTCGCTGCTCTCGGCCGGCCTCTGCCCCAGTACCGGGAGCCTTGTCCGCAACGGGACCCGTGCCAGTTTTTGGGGGCTGGCGGCTGTTCGATACCCCGCGAATTCCGACCGTACCGCTGCAATTGGTATTTCTGTGTAAGGCTTCTCCGTTTTATGGATGAAAATGCGTCACCGGCGTCCCGCCGGTTTTCCGCGAAATTTCAGCAAATAATCGACGCCCGGCGGGAGATGATCGAAATCTTTCTCCGGTCGACGCCGGATTAGCCCGGGTTTCACGTTACAGTGGCATAAAATCCGGGCCCGGCGGCCTCAAGGAAATCCGCAACACGACATGACGGATGGGCGAGGGGCAAGGGGGTTGAGTGGCGGGAAGACGTAAGAGGCAGGAAGACGTAAGACGTGAGACGTGAAAAGACTTTACTTCTCCCGTCTTCCCTCTCCCTTCTCCCTTCAGACTGACTTCCGCCGAAGGCGGGTGACCGGCCCCTCTCGCGATAAATCTTTTGCAACAATAGGGTTCACCTTACAGTTGCATAAAATACGGGGCCGGCGGCCTCAAAAAAATCCGCAACACG
>CAYYSS010000411.1:0-2689 GCA_964474325.1 uncultured Nitrospirota bacterium | reverse complement strand
TCTGACGGTGCCTGGCTTTCAGACGTGTGCTCTTCCGATCTACGCTCCCTTCTGACCGCCTGTCTCGACGGCGAGATCCGGCATATCAAGGATTTCCCCATCTCTTCCGATACGGAGACCCGCCGTCTCAATATCATCTGCAGCCCCCTGCGCATCGGCGACTTCGTCTCCGGCGTGATCCTCTCCGGCATTGACGTAACCGAGGAGTCCATTCTCAAGGAAAAGATCAAGGACTACGCCCACGAACTGGAAGAGGTCGTCAAAGATCGTACGAAAGAACTTCGTGGCGAGAAGGAAAAACTCAATACGATCGTGGAGTCCATCGACGCCGGCCTGTGTATTTTCGATTCCCGGGGACACCTCGCATGGACCAATACGGTCATGGAAAACTGGCTCCCCGAAGGGAAGGGAGAGACCCTGAGCCTCGACGATCTCATTTCCCGGAACCGTTCCCTGCCGGTCTCCAGCAACTCCGGGCCTGGGGGCACCCAGGCCCGGGAGGTCATATATCGCAAGTTCGGCCGGAAGTCCGGTGATTTTCAGGTCACCGCCACGCCGCTCATGACCCCTGAAGGCGACACACACACCCTGGTACTGGTTCAGGACATCACCGACCTGAAACTGGCCGAACAGCGCATGATGCAGACGGAGAAGCTTTCCGCCCTTGCCCGGCTCTCCGCGGGGGTCGCCCACGAGATCGGCAACCCCCTTACTTCCATATCGTCGTACGTGCAGATCCTGCGAGAAATGGATTTCGACGATTTTACGTCGGAGGCCATACAGACCATATCGAAACATATCAACAGGATTGCCATGATCGTTCTCCAGATGTCGAGCTTCTCCAAGACGAACGAAGACGCGGTCCGCCCCCTGGACGTCCGCGAGGTCCTGGAATCGACCCTGCAATTGGTCCGGTACGACCGCCGTCTCAAGAACGTGGACATCACCGAGGACATCACCGCCGACGTTCCCCTGGTACGGGCCAGCGCAGACCAGCTCCAGCAGGTATTTATCAATATGGTATTGAACGCCGGGGACGCCATGCCGGAAGGCGGCGAACTTAACATCCGGGTCCACCGGAACAACGGCAACGTCGACGTGGAGTTCGACGACAGCGGCGCCGGGATCCCGGAGGAGTTTCAGGAGCGGATCTTCGATCCCTTTTTCACGACCAAGGAGAAAGGCACCGGCCTCGGCCTTTCCGTCAGTTATACTATCATCCGTAACTTCGGGGGCACCATCCAGGTGGCGAGTGCCCCCGGAAAAGGAACAAAAATCACGGTGAGGTTGCCGATACATGGCTGAGGGAACGAACACAATACTGGTCGTCGACGACGAGGAGGACATCTGCAAGGCCCTGGAGTTTCTCCTGAAGCGCAAGGGCTATGTGGTTGACGTCGCCCACAACGGGACCGATGCCCTGGAGAAATTGTCGAAGACCGTTTACGACATTCTCCTTACCGACCTTCGTATGGAAGGCATGGACGGTCTGGAACTTACCCGTCGTGCAAAAAGCATGGACGACGAACTGGTGGTGGTGATCATGACGGCCTTTGCTTCTATTGAATCGGCGGTGGAGGCGATGAAAGTCGGGGCGGCGGACTATATCGTCAAGCCCTTCGTCAACGACGATGTGCTTAATACATTGGACCGCCTCCTGGAACACAAACGGGTCGTCTTCGAAAACAAGGTCCTGCGACAGCAATTAGACCAGCATATGGGGTGTTCGGAATTTATCGGGGAGTCGGCGGCGGTAAAACACATCTTCAGCCAACTGGAGAAAATAATCCCCACATCCAGCAACATCCTGCTCCTGGGGGAAAGCGGCACCGGGAAAGGAATACTCGCGGAGCTTATCCACTGCCGGAGTCCCCGCAAGGAAAAACCGTTCATGGCGATAAACTGTTCGGCGATCCCCGATACCCTCCTCGAGTCGGAACTCTTCGGGTACCGCAAAGGGGCGTTTACGGGGGCGGACCGGGACAAAACCGGGCTCATCCGCATGGCGGATCGGGGTACCCTTTTCCTGGACGAGATCGGGGATATGCCCCACGCGCTTCAGGCCAAATTGCTCAAGGTCCTGGAAAGCGGCGAACTCATGCCGCTCGGGGATACAAAGACCGTACGGATCGATGTGCGGGTCATTGCGGCAACCAATAAAAATCTGGAAGAGGCGATCGCCGAAAAGACCTTTCGAGAGGATCTGTACTATCGCCTGAATGTCTTTGAGATAAGACTGCCGCCCCTCCGTGAACGGCCGGAAGATATCAAAACGCTTTCCGAGCATTTTATTTTCGCCTTTGCACAGGAACACCACAAGAAAATCGAAGGAATAACACCCGAGGCCGAAACAATCCTTGCCCGGTACAGCTGGCCCGGCAACGTCCGGGAGTTACGAAACGTCCTTGAACGTGCGGTGGTGCTTTGTGACGGTACGTACATCGACGGCGCGTGCCTTCCGACGAAACTGAAGCTTACGGGACCTTCTTTCAATCAGGGGCTCAAGGACGCCTTATCGGCCTATGAGCGTGACGTCATTACGGGGGCCTTGGACCTTAACGGATGGAACAAGGAGAAAACGGCGTCGCATCTGGACATCGACCTTGCCACCCTGTACCGCAAGATGAAGAAGCTGGGGATCGAGGGTACTGCCGCCCGCTGAGGTTCAGGCGGGCGGCAGTATCCGTCG
>CAYYSS010000410.1:0-2697 GCA_964474325.1 uncultured Nitrospirota bacterium | reverse complement strand
GTGCTATTCCGATCTACTACCGTTGGGGGCTTGTGAGTTTTCTTAAAGACCTTCTGGATCTTGCGTATGTGCTGGAGGACCTGAACCGGGGATACCGGAACATGGAGGAACACCTTGGAAAAATGGAACAGGGCCTCGGCGACTTGATGGTGCAGTATGCCATCGACGGCAGGGACGCCTCGGAACTCACCCCGTCTTACGCGCTCATACCCTATTGCCGGGAACAGCTCCTGGATGCCCGCCTTCTGATAGAGCAGGCCGTGCGGAGCGTTGATACCCGGGGCTTGGGGTTTACGGGCGCGGAGGTCCCTGCTCCGGAAACCGTCGAAGGGAAACTCCTGGTGTTTTCACGAACGCTGGGAACCTTGACGGCGGGCGAACCGGAAAGCGCGGTCCATATCCAGGCGATGGTCGAGTATGTTCCGGTTCTTCTCGATGCCGCCGGCAGGCTCAAGGGATTGCTCGATGAACTCCATCTTAACGATTCCCGCCTGCATGCACTCGGCATATCCCTTCGCGAAAGTCTTGGCGAGGCGGACGCCCAGAGCGCGGCATCGATAGATCGCATCCGAAACATGAGCGCCGAGCGCGTGGACAGTGCGACCCGGATTATTTATACCGTACTTTCGATTCTTCTTGTGGTCTCGGTCGTCGGGTGGTTCTTGATCCACGTTATCGGTCGGCAGATAACTGCAACGGCCCATGACGCGGTCCGAACCAGTGACGCTCTGGCCGAGACCAACGTGCGCCTGGAACGCGAGGTGCAGGAACGACGGGATGCGGAGGCAGCGGTGCGCCGGGCGCGGGATGAATTGGAGTATCGGGTTCAGGAACGGACGAAGGAATTGAGCCGGGCGAACGCCCAGTTGCGGGAGGAAATCCGGGAACGCGCGAAGATTCAGGAAGAACTCGTAGCGGCCCGTGACGACGCGGAAACGGCCAACCGGGCGAAGAGTGCTTTTCTTGCCAATATGAGCCACGAGATCCGAACGCCCATGAACGGCATTATCGGTATGACGGACCTGGTTTTGGCAGGGGACATAGACGAACAACAGCGCGAATACCTCACGATGGCCAGGGAGTCGGCGGAAAAACTCCTGAGAGTCCTGAACGACATACTCGACTTTTCCCGGGTCGAAGGGGGCGAGCCGATCCTGGAGCCGTGTCCGTTCAACCTGCGGGAGGTCCTCGGGCAGACCGAGGCCCGGGCCTCCGAAACGGCCCGCGGCAAGGGATTGGAACTATCGTTCGTACTGAACGACTCACTGCCCGACGTGGTTGTCGGCGATGGAAACCGTGTACGTCAGATACTGACGAATCTGGTGGATAACGCGCTTAAATTTACCCACGACGGCGCCGTCTCGGTAGAGTTCACGGTTATCGGGGCAACCGGGTCGGGGCGGGTCCTGGTTCATGGTATCGTGACGGATACGGGGATCGGTATTCCGGAAGAAAAACAGATAGAGATTTTCCAGCCTTTTGTTCAGGTCGACGGCTCACTTGCCCGGCGGTACGGGGGCACGGGGATCGGTCTTGCCGTTGCCCACCATCTTACGGAACTCATGGACGGCCGACTGTGGGTGGAAAGTTCCGCGGGACGGGGAGCGGCCTTTCACGTTATTCTGCCGCTCCAACCTCAAGGGGCGGTTCCGTCCGAGGTGGACGGAAAACTCCGTGAGCGGCTCAGCGGGCTGAGAGTCGTCTTGATGGGGCACACGGCGACCACCCGCAATACCCTTCTTGCCATGCTTGACGGCTGGGTGGAAAATGCGGTGAGTGTCGAAAAACGGGACTGGCGGGTCCGGGACGTCCCTCGTGCCCCCGGGATGATTCTCCCGGAACAGGGCGAAGATTTCGACGGTTTTACGACCGCCGAAGCAATCCGGACGGATCCGGAATTGCGGGTCCGGGTGGTGATGATTCTCGATGGGGAGCGGTCGGGCGGCGCGGCGTGCAGCGCGGGGCCGGGGATCAGCGGAGTCCTTACGGAACCGGTAACCCAGGACGCGCTTCTTTCCGCCGTGGCGGAGGCCGGGGCTGAAGCCGCGGCCGACGTTGAGTCGCATACCGCACCCGATGCCGAAACCCGGATCCCTCGACCGGAGGACGTTTCACTGCCCATGCGTAACGGCAGGCCGCTCCTGGTTCTGGTTGTCGAGGACGACCTGGTAAACCAGGAGCTTGCCGCCCAACTCGTTCGTAGCGGCGGCGCGCGGGTTAACGTGGTGGAAAACGGTCGCCAGGCCCTGGATGCGCTTAAGGAGCGCGACTACGACGCCGTTCTCATGGATGTTCAGATGCCGGATATGGACGGGATACAGGCCGTGGAGGCGATCCGGCGGGGGGAACGGAACACGGATCGTCACGTGCCGGTTATAGCCATGACGGCCCACGCGATGGCCAAGGACCGGGAGGCCTGCCTGTCGGCCGGAATGGACGATTACCTGTCCAAACCGGTGAGAAAAAGCGAGCTTTTCTCCGCGATTACCCGGGCCGTTTTCGGCGACGGCCGGGGCAGGGCCTGAAGAACTCCACCGCCGTTCATGCGGCGTGATGATTGGCATGGCCGGTTCAATTGGTTATAGTATCTGTGACAAATCGAACGAATACAACCGATAAAACAAATGGAACCAAGCGGATATTCTCGACTTACATTCCGCACTTCTCGGAAGTGATTTCTGTGAATTTATCAAAAGG
>CAYYSS010000409.1:0-2703 GCA_964474325.1 uncultured Nitrospirota bacterium | reverse complement strand
ATGCAGTCCCGTCGTGGGTTCGTCCAGGAGATAGACGGTTCTTCCCGTACTCTTCTTGCTCAGTTCCCGGGCAAGTTTTATACGCTGGGCCTCGCCGCCGGACAGCGTGGTTGAAGGCTGTCCGAGACGGAGGTAGCCGATGCCGACCCGCTCAAGAAGCCCCAGGCGATCCCGAATCCGCCGGTGGACGGCAAAGAATTCGAGGGCCTCCGCAACGGTGAGATCCAGGACATCGGCGATCGAACGACCTTTAAAACGCACACCAAGGGTTTCCCGGTTATAGCGCTTCCCTTTGCACGCCTCGCAGGTAACGAAGGCATCGGGCAAAAAGCTCATCCCTATCTTTTTCATTCCGTCGCCCCGGCATTCTTCGCACCTTCCTCCTTTGACGTTGAAACTGAACCGGCCCGGTCCGTAGCCCTTCATGCGCGCCTCGGGTGTCCGGCCGAAGAGTTCCCGTATCACCCCGAAAACCCCGATGTAGGTCGCCGGGTTGGAACGGGGGCTCCTGCCCAGGGGGCGCTGGTCGATATGAAGGACTTTGTCGACCAGTTCAAGCCCTTCGATACGGTCGCATCCCGAATGAGACCCCGGGTCCGGATCTTTTTTCTTCAGCAAGGCCGGCAATAAAAGGTCGAAAAGGAGAGTGGATTTTCCGGATCCGCTGACGCCCGTGATACACGTGAGCGTCCCAAGCGGAATCTCGACGTCGATTTCCTGAAGGTTATGCTCCCGGGCACCCACGATGCGAAGCCTGCCCCTGGACGGCCGACGCAGAAGCGGCACCGGAATACAGCGCTCACCCCGGAGATAGGCGCCCGTGGGAGAAGCCGCAGCGGCCATAATATCGTCCAGAGCCCCCCCGGCGACGACCCGGCCTCCGTCCTGTCCCGCGCCCGGCCCCAGGTCGAGTACGTGGTCGGCCCGCCGGATTGTATCTTCGTCGTGCTCGACAACAACCACCGTGTTACCCGCGTCCCGGAGTTCCTCCAGGGTATCGAGAAGCCGGTGATGGTCCGCCGGGTGGAGCCCCACGCTCGGCTCGTCCAGGACGTAGAGAACCCCCGTCAGGGACGATCCCACCTGGGCCGCGAGCCGTATCCTCTGTGCTTCGCCTCCCGAAAGTGTCGCCGCCGGTCGGGCCAGGGTCAGGTAACCAAGGCCCACGGCCGAGAGAAATCCCAGGCGCTCGCCCACCTCTTTAAGAATCCTCCCGGCGATCAGGGACTCCCGTTCGCCAAGCGTCAATCCGGAAAGCTCCCGCCGAAGTTCCTCCACACTCAATCCGGCCAGTTCGGCAATATTCCGCCCCTCGACGGTGACCGCCAGCGCCTCACGCCTGAGCCGTGTTCCCCCGCAGTCCGGGCAGGGCACGCGGCTTTCGAGGGTCTCTGGCGGGGTCTCCTCCCCGCTGCCGGTTACGCCGAGACCGTTACAGCGGGGGCACGCTCCATACGGGCTGTTGAAGGAGAAAAACCGCGGCGCCGGTTCGGGGTACCCGGTGCCGCAGACCGGACATGCCAGGGCCTTGCTGAACAGAAGGTCCCGGTCCTCGTCGACCAGATGGACCGCCACGAGATCCGTGTACCTGAGGGCCACGTCCAGGGCGGCGGTGATCCTCCGCTCCAGGCCCGCCTTGACAATCAATCGGTCGATAACGATTTCTATCGTATGGCGTTTGCGTTTATCGAGACGAATGTCCGTCCCGAGTTCATACATCCGCCCGTCGATCCGGGCCCGGAGAAACCCTTCGCGCCGCATCCTGTCCAGATCTTTCCGGTACTCGCCTTTGCGGCCCATCACGATCGGGGCAAGGATCTGAATCCTGCTCCCCTCCGGAAGGCTCATGATATTTTCTTTCAATTGGTCGAGCCCCTGGGAATGTATCGGGGTCCGGCAGTCGGGGCAGGAGGTCCTTCCGATCCGGGTGTACAGCACTCTGAGGTAATCGTAGATCTCGGTTACCGTCCCCACCGTACTTCGCGGATTGCGGGAGACGGTCTTTTGTTCGATCGAGATCGCCGGAGAAAGCCCTTCTATGCTGTCCACATCCGGTTTTTGGACCTGCTCGATGAATTGGCGTGCGTATGACGACAGGCTCTCGACGTACCTCCGCTGGCCTTCGGCAAAGATCGTATCAAAGGCCAGGGACGATTTGCCGGAACCGGACGGGCCCGTAATCACGGTCAACCGGTCCCGGGGAATCCGCGCGGTGATATTCTTGAGATTGTGCTCCCGAGCGCCGCGTACGACGATTTCATCAAGGACCGGCGGGGCGTAGGCTGAACCGTTTAACAAGGCCGTCCTCCCCGGGCGCTGCCGGCCCTTTGAAAGAGGCGGAGACCCAATCGGCATGGAGACTCAGGTGACATGCTGAAGAGCCGGAAAAAAGTAAAGAATGGTGCCGAAGGCGGGACTCGAACCCGCATGGGTTGCCCCACACGCCCCTCAAACGTGCGTGTCTACCAGTTCCACCACTTCGGCACACCCTGAAACCGGACTGTATTGTATACCAGATCTCCCCACCGGAGGTCAATAAACCCTGTTGTTGCAAAAGAATTCCCGCGAAAGGGGCCGGTGGGATCAAAAAAATACGCACGGCCACAACAGTCCTGAAACGGCGCACCGGTCCGGGCTCGGTACCGCAGACGCCACGAAAGGTGAATTCCTGCAACATCACACAGACCTGCGCCCCGGCGCTGT
>CAYYSS010000408.1:0-2717 GCA_964474325.1 uncultured Nitrospirota bacterium | reverse complement strand
GTCGGCAGTCGGCGGTTTCGGTTTTTCCCCTCGCCCTTCTCCCCTCTCCCCCTCGCCCATCGCCTATAGCCCCTTGCCTCTCGCCCATTACCCATAGCCCATCCTTCACGCCGTGTTGCTGATTTTCTTGAGGCCGCCGGCCCCGGATGTTATGCCACTGTAAGGTCTATTTCCGGTGGCAGTTCAGGCAGAGTTCGTCGCCGAGTTCACGCTTACGGGAATCCCCCGAGGCCGCCTTGTGGGGGTCGTGGCACGTCGTACAGACAATGTAACCGTCCCGGTCCGTGGGAAAGCTCTTCGGCACCCGCACCCGCTGGGGCCGTACAAGATGGTCATACCCTGCGGGATGGGGGCGTTCCGGATGACACCGGAGACAGAGCATCCTGGGGTTAGGAAGAAAGCTCACGGAATCGGCCGTATCGGACCCCCGGCTCGGGTCGATGTCGTGACAGAAACGGCAATCCCGGGGGTTATAGTCCTGCTTGCGGATGTCAATCTCCATGTGCGGACTGAACCCGGACCACTTCTCCCGGGAATGGCAGAAGAAACAGAGGGTATTGTCGCCCTTTGCCCGGTCGAAGTAACGCATCCTGACTTCGCTGAGCCCCGCCGTTTTACCCGACCCCGCCGAGCAGCTGATCGAGTGGCACGTGAGACACGTAATGGCGCCGTCGTCGTCGAGCGGAATTTCGGTGGGCCGACGGAGGGTACCGGGAATCGTGATGGACACGGGATGCAGGTCCCCGGTGGCCCCGTGGCAGGAATTGCAGAGCACGACGATATTTCCCTCGTAGCGGAGTCGCGGTTTCTTCCCGGAAACCATCCGGCCGTAGTGACAGGCCTGGCAGTCCGCCCCTACCCCGTGGGGTTTTTTGTTCTCGCCCTGCACCGCCTTGACATACTCCCGGCGCAGGAAATGAACCGTGTGCTCCACCCCGTGGGGGTTATGGCAGGTGCCACAGTGGACGGAACCGTCCCGGCCCCGGGGCAGTCCCTCCGGCACCTTGACTTCGGAGTCTACGTTCAGGGGATGAAACTTCCTCTGCACGTCGTGGCAGAAATTACACATCTGCAGGACGTTCACCCGGAACTTGACGGTCTTTGCCGTATCCGCCGCGGTCGGCGTTTCCAGATGACAATATGCGCATCGGGTGGAGCCCCGGTGCGCTTTGTGGGGATTCTTGAGATAAAACTCCTCCCCGTGGCAATCGAAACACAGGTCCCGGCGGGCCTCAAACCGGTTCTTTTCCTCCTCGCCAAACCCCCTGAGCAGATAAAATTCCGAGGACTGCAGATGCATGTTGTGGCACGTGATACAGGTAATGTGGTTTTTCTCGTCCAGAGGCAGTTCCGGCGGGGTCGGCATGGACGGAGTCTTGTCCGAGGGATGGATATTGACGTAGTCCGAATGGCAGGTTGCACAGAGTTTCGATGGAATGCCTTTGAGGCTTGCGAGGACATCCGTAAACGGCGCCCCGCGGGCCGGCGGCGTGGTATGGCAGGTGTCGCACGCAAAACCGTTGTGGGGATTCGCGGACGCAACACCCTTCTGCGTGGCAAACGAAAACAACCCCTCCGACGTATCCTGATCCACCGTTGCCGTCCTGTCTCCTTCCGGAGACTCCGCCGACCACGAAGGCCGCGCATACACCGCCGCGATGAGGAACACGAGCAAAGCGAGACCAAATAAAACCCGGATCTTCGACCGGGACCTAGTGAGCCTTATACTTCTCAAGGGCGACACGCGCCTCCTTATAGTCCGGCTTGCGTTCCAGCGCCTTCATATACGCCTCCACCGCCTCGATCCGTCGCTCCTCAGCCGCGTAAACGTCGCCGATAGCCTTATAACACCGGTGTACGTGCCGGTGGCGCGGGTTGATGCGTATCGCCCGGGTCAGCTCCTTGATCGCGTCGCCGGAACGCCCCATCTCCAGGTAGAGCAGCCCGAGGCGGTAATGCCCCGTGACGAAGTTCTGGGATATGTGCAGGAGCGCGCGAAACTCCCTCAAGGCTCTCTCGTAGTCTTTCGCCCGCTGGTAAGCCCTGGCCGCGTTCAGGTGGGTAAGCCGCATATTCATACTCTTGAGGTTAAAAAGCGGCTCCTTATAGTCGGGTTCCTCCTCAAGGGCAACCTTGAACTTACGCGATGCCTCCTCGTACATTTCTTCGTAATAGTAGGCGATTCCCAGGAGATTATTGAGTTCCGGATCTTTGCGCGCCCCTTTGTTGGCCTTCATGAGCCGCCGCAGTATTCCGATGGCCGCCCGGTAGTCCCCTCCCCGGACGTAAAGCCGGGACAGGGCCTCGGCCGTGCGGTCCCGGCAGGCCCCGTCCCGGGCCTTGAGTGCCGTATCCAACGCCTTTCGCAGGGTTTTGACGTGATCCACGTACCGGACGATACCTTCCTGTTCCAGCGCATGGGCCTTACCGAGGTAATCCGCACACGTTTGCGCCCACGCGGCCCAGGGAACCAGAACGCCGACAAGGAGGGATACCGCGGCGCTGGTCAGGATTCTCATTTTTTAGGAACTTCGGAGCGGACCGGCCAGAGATACAGATAATTGCAATACGACCGATAGTCGAAGTGTACATAGCCATAGGCCATATCCATGACCCACGCGTAATCCGCGATGTAATGCCCCGTCGACCCCGACCAGTAGTAGTCGTTGCGCACGTTTTCAAAAGGATGGTCGGGAATGAGGGCCGGATCCGTATAA
>CAYYSS010000407.1:0-2719 GCA_964474325.1 uncultured Nitrospirota bacterium | reverse complement strand
GTATTTTCTTGATCCCACCGGCCCCTCTCGCGACAAATCTTTTGCAACAATAGGGGAAACTTCGTCCGTCCCGGGCCGCCCGGCTCCCCGGAACGATAACACCCGTGGGCGGTACTGTCAAGATACATTCGCAACCTCGAAACTCTCCGGCGGGCTGTGGTGAGGGTTACTTTTTCCGGCTCCCGGCTTGCGTTACGGAGCCCGGGGGAGCCGTCCGCTTCTCCCTTCCCCCTTCTCACTTTTCCCATTTCCCTTTCTTTCCCCTCTCCCTCTTCCTCAGCAGATCCGCGGCAACTGCTCACCCCGAAGCATGTACACGAGCCGGCTTCCCCCGACCAGGGTGTCCAGAACGACTTGTCCCGGAGATTCCGCGCCAGCGCGGCCGATGATACAGGCATCGACGCCTTCCGCTACGGTGCGCATTGCGGTCACGACCGTATCCGCCGATTGTTCCGCAACAAACGCCACAAGTCGTCCTTCGTTTGCAACGTAGAGGGGATCGAGGCCGAGGAGATCGCAAGCCCCCCGTACCGTATCCCGCACCGGGATCCGGGACTCGTCGATACGGATACCCACACCCGAAGCCTCGGCGATCTCGCACAACGTGGTCGCAAGCCCCCCGCGGGTGGGGTCCCGCAGAGTGTGGATAGCTCCGTCGGGGACAGCGTTCTTCATGGCCTCGACCAGGGTCCCAAGGGGAGCCGTATCACTGTTAACCGGAGGATCGAACGTAAGCCCGGCACGGTCGGCCATTACGGCTGTGCCGTGATCCCCGATCGGACCGCTCACAATAATCACATCGCCGGGACGGGCCATATTTCCGGCCACATCCGCTCCGGACGTTTTGAACCCGATCCCCGCCGTATTGATGAACATGCCGTCGGCGCTTCCCCGCTCTACAACCTTCGTATCCCCGGCTACGATACGCACCCCGCTTCCGGTTGCGGCATCCGCCATGTCGTCGAGTATCCGCCGGAGGGTAGCTATTTCCAGCCCCTCTTCCAGGATCAGCCCCACCGTGAGATACATGGGGCGTGCCAGCATCATGGCGAGGTCGTTTACCGTACCGTGGACGGCCAGATGCCCGATGGAGCCCCCGGGGAAAAAGAGCGGGCTCACTACGTAGGAGTCCGTGGTAACCACCAGTTCGGCCGAATCCGCCGGCGGAATCCCCAGGCGGGCCCCGTCATCCGCCGTTTCGGCACCCAACGCGGGGCCGATGATTTCCGAAACCAGTTCGTGCATCAACTGCCCGCCGGAACCGTGGCCGAGGAGTATACGCTCGTTTTCCATAGATCAATCCGCTCCGTTTAATTGATCGATCCCGACTGCGGCCCGAACAAGCCCCGGCGCCGTCACCCGGCCCAGATACCGCAGGGTACCGAGGATTCGCACGCCGGTCTCTTCCCGGATCACGCCCGGAGAGGTCCGGGCCGCCCGGGACAGGCGGCCCGGCGTGTTCTTTGAAAAAATCACACCGAGGACCGGAACACCCCGTTCGGTGAGGTGGTTCACCGTAAGGACCGTATGGTTTATGGTTCCAAGGGCCGGTCGGGCCACCACCACAGCGGAAAGGCCCAGGTCGAGGGCAAGATCCACATAGGTGTATCCCCGCCGAAGCGGGACGCTGATGCCGCCCGCGCCTTCCACGAAAACCCTGTCGTAGCGCCGGGAGAGACGGGCATACGCCCGCCGTATCGACGAAAGCGATACCCGCCTCCCCTCCAACCGCGCTGCGGTAACCGGGGCAAGGGGTGCTCGGAACCGCTGGGGGCAGACGAGGTTTTCTCCGTCGTCCACCCCCGTAAGCCGTATCAGAAACTCCGCGTCCCGAGCCCGGAGTCCGCCTGCCGAGGGGGTACACCCGGTCTCCACCGGTTTCATAACTCCGGCGTGCCCCCCCCGCACCCGGGCACGAAGAACGAGCGCGGCGGTGACGTAGGTCTTCCCGACCCCCGTGTCGGTCCCGGTGACGAGTATGCCGCCTTTCTTCATCCAATTCTCCCTTCCAGGGGAAAGACCTGTCCCGTGACCGCCGGAAGTTCAAGCAGGGTCTCGATGAAGCGGGCAACGTCCGCGGGGTCGGAATAGCACATAAGCGGGTGTTCCCGCAGGGCGCGCCCCCGTGACCGCCCGGAGGAGGATTTCGTCATCCTGGTAAGCATGAACCCCGGGGTTATGCCGTTTACCCGGATCCCCATCTTCCCCAGTTCCCGCGACGAGGAAACAACGAACCCCTCAAGGGCCGCCTTCGCCGCGGAGTAGGCAGAGAGCCCGGCCCGGCCGTGCCGCCCTCCGTGGGAGAGCACGAATATTCCATGACCCCGGTCTGCGGCAAGGCGGGGTATCAGCCTCCGAAACAGGGCGACGGGTCCTGTAAGATTGGCGTCCATTACCGCATCCCACAGGTCTTCACCGGTACGGGGCAGAAGGGCCTCGGGGGCGTAGCCGGCGCACGACACGTAGACAGCCACCCCGCAGTCTCTTTTCTCAAGCTCCCTCTCCACCGCCGCAATCCCCCGGGGACGTGTAAAATCCGCCGCGACGGCGGCCCCACCCGTATCTTTCGCCAGATCGGCAATCCCCGCCGTCCTCTTTCGGCAACACAGCAGGAGCCGGTAACCCCTTTCGGCCAGACGGCGCGATACGGCAAGACCGAGCCCCCCCGACGCCCCGGTGATAACCGCCGCCCTCAAAGAAACCCCCCCCCCCCCCCCCC
>CAYYSS010000406.1:0-2736 GCA_964474325.1 uncultured Nitrospirota bacterium | reverse complement strand
GAGATCCAGTGCATTGGTGCCACGACGCCCGATGAATTCAGGAAACACATCGAACAAGACGGCGCCCTTGAACGGCGTTTCCAGCCGATCTATCTCCAGCCGCCGACCGTGGAGGAGACGTTGGGAATCCTCAAGGGCCTGAAAAGCAAATACGAGGCTCACCACCGGGTCTCCATCAGTGACGAGGCCCTGGTCGGTTCCGTCAAAATGGCGGACAGGTACATAACCGACCGCGCGCTTCCGGACAAGGCCATCGATGTAATCGACGAGACCGGCGCCCGGATCAAACTCAAACGGTTTACGGTTCCCAGCGAGATGCGGGAACTGGAAAAAGATCTCAAGCGGCTCGGACGTGAGAAGGGCCTCTATATCAAACTCCACGATTTCGAGAAGGCCGCCGCGGTGCGGGCCGAGGAAAACCGCATCAAGAAGATGTACGAAGAGGTTCAGGAGAGGTGGCGGGCGAACCAGGAAAAAGACATGCCCATCGTGAGTGAGGAAGACGTGGCCTATACGGTTGCCAAGATGACCGGTATTCCTCTCTTTAAACTCGAAGAAAAAGAGTCTGAGAAATTGGTGCGTATGGAAGAGAGTCTGCATCTGCGGATCGTCGCCCAGGACGAGGCCCTTTCTGCGGTATCGAGGGCGATACGGCGGTCCCGGGCGGGGCTCAAGTCCCGTAATCGGCCCATCGGTTCCTTTTTCTTTCTCGGTCCTACAGGTGTGGGTAAGACGGAACTTGCAAAGGCGCTGGCGGAGTTTCTGTTTAACGATGAGTCGTCCCTGATCAAAGTGGACATGTCGGAGTACATGGAGAAATTCAACGTTTCGAGGCTTATCGGCGCCCCGCCGGGTTACGTGGGATACGAAGAAGGCGGCCAGCTTACGGAAAAAGTCCGCCGTCGGCCCTACGCGGTGATTCTTCTCGACGAGATCGAGAAGGCCCATCAAGACGTCTTCAATCTCCTGCTTCAGGTACTCGACGAGGGTCAGCTTACGGACAGTTTCGGGCGGAAGGTGGACTTCCGCAATACCGTCATTATCATGACCTCAAACCTGGGGGCGAAGGTTATCGACAAGGGGACGCCGCTTGGGTTCCAGAAACAGACGATCGATTCCGTGTACCAGAAGATCAAGGACAACGTGCTCGAGGAATTGAAAAACACGTTTAACCCGGAATTCTTAAACCGGGTCGATGATGTCGTGGTGTTTCAGCCGCTCGACAAAGAGCATCTCATGAGCATCATCGATCTTCTTACGGAGGAGCTGAACCGGAACCTGCTGGACCAGGAACTCCAAGTTGAACTCTCCCAGGAACTGAAGGAATGGATACTCGATAAGTACTACCAGCCGACCTACGGTGCCCGGCCCATGCGCAGGGCGATTCAGAAGGTCGTGGAAGACCCCCTGTCTGAAGAAATCCTCAAGGGCAGGTTCAAGGAGTCGCAGAAGATACGCGTGGTCCTGCAGGGCGGTGAGCCGGCGTTCGAGGACGTGGTTGAGGAAGTACTTACGGGCGTCTGAGACGAAGGCAGCCGGGAACATTCCCGTTCCCGGATCAACGGGCGCAGAAAGAAAAACCCGCGCATTGATGCGCGGGTTTTTCTTTCTGCGTTAAACCGCGCTTTCTGTGGATATTAACGCATCGTCGGGAGACGGTTTATACAGCGGCCTAATAAACTGGGCCGTCGACCGGGAGTTTTCTGCAATAATGGGGTTGAGTGGCGAGATAAGAAAGTGCGAACGTTGCATGAGTATTTGAAGATATCCTTACTGGAGGGGCTGCGAAAGCGATAGATAAAAGAGGTCCAAACGGTTTTTGGGGGGAGGAGGATCGGCGCGCCTTTGGGCTCACGGACGAAGTCCTGGAGAAGGACTTCCGGAGGAACAAGGAAAACGTGATGGAGACGAAAAAGCTTCGCTTCTACGCGGTTGTCTTTCCGGCGACCGTTTTTCTCCTCCTGTACCCGCTTTTTGCTCTTGCCCTCGAGCCTCCTCATGACGATTACCCCTATTGTTGCAGAAGAATTGCCGCGAAAGGGGCCGGTGGAATCAAAGAAATACGTACGGCTACCGTATCGAACGGCGGATTGAAGCAATGTGCGAACATTTACTGCCACGGGAGGTTATCGGACGGCACGGGTTGGGGCGGCGGATTGGTACCCTGCGGTGATTGTCACTGGGCGACAGGGGGTTCAGCGCCGACGAGGGGAAGTCACCGGAAACATGCCCGGCAGACGAATTTCGGCTATGGTTATGCCTGCGGGCTTTGTCATCGGGACCCTGCGGCGGACCGCTCTCTCCACGTAAACCGCAAATGGGACGTTGTCTTTTCAGCGGACCCGAAGACTGCAGGCGGCGCCTACGGGGGTACGGCGACGGCCTTTGGTGCCTATGGGACCTGCACGAACGTGTATTGTCACAGCACGGTACAGTCCTCGCCCCCGGGGAGCGGGCCGGTGTACCGGACCACGCCGACCTGGGGCGGCTTTATCGGGGGGTGCGCCACGTGCCACGCATACAATAGTCTGCTGAATATCATGTCGAGCGGGAGCCATACCCCCCATGTTGAGACGTACCCGATGAGTGAGTGTTTCCCGTGTCACAACTACAACAACACGGACGATACCTGTTTTGCCTGCCACGACGCCTTATTAAAACCCCGGCGGGACCGGCACGCGGATCACACGATCGACGTGGCCTTTTCGCCGAGCTGCGGGGGGACGTATTCGGGAT
>CAYYSS010000405.1:0-2743 GCA_964474325.1 uncultured Nitrospirota bacterium | reverse complement strand
AATACGTTCACTGTCGGCAGAGGCGCCGCAGACAACGATGCGCTCTATGTGGTTTCCTTCAGGACCGGTCGTTTCCCCCAGGGCGGCCGGCGTGGTGAAAGAAAATCCGCCGAGCGGATCAATCCTGAGCGCATCGGCCCGCCGGGCGCCGGCATCGATTACGGCCAGCGGCGCCGATGGGGCGCCCGCCATGGCGGCCCAGCCGAGAATTGACGGAACGAGGGAGACGTCGGCGATACCCGCCGATGCGAATTCCTCAAGGTACTGGCCCGCGGTTACCCGGGCCACCGCCGCCAGAAGGACGTTCAGCGTTTCGTCGTCACGACGGAGGACCCGGTACGAGAACATGACGTCGTCTCCCGTAAACGGGGTCCAGCGATCCATTTCATAACGAAGAACCCTGGGGAGGTCCTCATCGGTTACGGCCGACGGCAGAGAGATATGCCGGGAAACATACCACTGCCTGGGCAGGGCGAGAATCCATTGCTTCGGTCTCAAATCCTGGCTCTCGAGAAACCGTTTGAGGGTCTCGCCGAACTCTCCCGGACCGGGTAGGTCGCCGTGGGAGAGAGGAACCCGTGAGGCCCCGACCGTCTTTATGTTGCCGAAACGGCGTACGGCGACCGCGAAGGCGATCCAGCCGGCCGCAGGGAACGCCGTACCGACGTCCGCCGGAGGCCAGCGTGTCTCAGCGAGACTCCGCAGGGCGACGGCCGACACCTGCGAAAAGAGGTTCGTACTCCGCCGGGAAAGTTCCTGTATGCGTTCAGCGGTCTCGGTGGTCATGGAGTCTGAGCCTGGATTTCCCGCAGTCTTTCCGCTACGGAACCGGAAAGCCACATGGCTTCTGCGTTGCGCTTGATCCGGGTGCTCGACGTACCGGCACGTACGCCTGCGCGCCCGAATCCGCGCGCGCCTTGTATCTCTGCCCCTATCCGGTCCGTTGCAACGAAACACCGTGAGAAACCCGGGCGGAGGCCGGTTGTGTTCCGGAACGAATGATTTCGCGTTATGTACTGCATCAGGATATTATATAGCCCTTTTCTAAACCTTACACCCGCCCGGACGGAAAACGTTACCTTGCGGTTGCAAAATTACGGGACCGGCGGCGAAGGAGGTCATTACGGTTCGTCTTCCGGTTCGACTGCGGGCGTTTCCGTTGAAACCGTGCTACGGCTGTTCCAATATACGATATCGGGTCTGCCGGTTTTAAATGTTATAACCACCTCCAGGGGAAGTCCCCGGGGCTGTCCGTTGATGAGGGGGACGGCACGAATCCGGTAGACCCGACCCGACGCACCGGCGATGCTTCCCGCTCCCTCGGGGCTCAGTTCACGGGCCCGACTGAGGATACTGCCGGGGGGAAGTTCATCGTCTTTCATCCCCTTGAGTTCATCGACGCCTTCCTCCGTCATACCCGGAAGGGCCAGGAGACTCAGGCGCGACGCGGTCTCCGGGTCGAGCCTGCCCGACGGAGAGTATACGGTGATTACGTCTTTAAGTCCGGGTTTGCCCCCGGTTCCTTCCCACAGGCTTCTGGTTACGCCCCGGACGAGAAGGAGTTCGTCCACGGTCTGAAAATCCCCGTTTCGCGGTTCATAGGGAGGGTCCAGCGCCCCGTAGTAGGACTCTTCCGCCCCGTTTGCCCGGACCAGGTCGTCCGCGTCGCGCCAGTCTGCCACGGCATCGATCAGTGCGTCTGCCTCGTCGTCCGGCACGCCCAGTTGGAGAAAGAGATTCTTCAGGACGTCCGGCGGCGAGCGATTGATATCGATCCTGCTTTCCTCGGGCGCGATCCAGACCCGGGCGGATCCATATTTCAACGACACGTCGTTGAAACTGCCGTCGAGTTTCCAGGCGTCTTCGCCTCTCGCCTTTGCGTAGAGGATTTCCACAATGGCGCGGCGCACCGCCCCTTCCGCCGCCGCCCGGCCCCGTACCCTGTCGGAGTAAGCGATCGTCGAGGCCACTTCGGTGCGGGAGGAAAACGAAAAGTCGAAGCCCAGGATGGAGAGAACGGCTACGGCCCACAAGACCAGGAGGAGGGCGACTCCCTTACGGTTTTTTCCGGTCTCCCGCCCGCTGCCCGTCGTTGTCACCGTCCAATTACCCCGACGCCGATCGGCACGATCCAACGGGTCTCCTGATCCCCCGCCTGAAGGATGATTTCAACGGCCTGGGGAAGCTTCGTTGTGTCCTCCCAGGTTTCGACCCACTCCTCGCCGGCATCGACGGCGGTGGGACGTTTTCGATAGCGGAAACGGATGTCCGTGAGTCCTTCCATGAGGACCGTCGCACTTCCGCCGAGGGTCTGTCCCCGGCCGTCAAACTCCGTACTCACAAAGGCCAGATCCCCGCCGTCGTCGTCGGCCCTGCCGTACTCCACATGCACTACCCCGTCACGGGGACCCCAGAGAGAAATCGGCGAACGGAACGCAAGAGCTTCTTCTTCCCCGATAAAATCGATCCGTGTCATTCCGTCCTCGTCCTCCACGGGGAGCAGGAGGGCCGAACCCAGCTGGTCCCGGACCAGGCCATGAACGGTACGGTACCGCTCCAGGGCCTCGCTCCGCGCCCGGCCTTTCTCCGAGGCCCGCACGCCCCCCCAGAAGGCCCCGCCTATCTCTACGGTGATGATGGCAAGGAGGGTAAGCGACAGGATCACCTCAAGGAGAGTGAATCCGCCCCGGGAATGCCGGAGCCGGTCGAAACGCCCGGTCATCGCAGGGTGCGGGGCACGATA
>CAYYSS010000404.1:0-2745 GCA_964474325.1 uncultured Nitrospirota bacterium | reverse complement strand
CCGTGTTGCGGATTTTTTTGAGGCCGCCGGCCCCGTATTTTATGCAACTGTAAGGGAAACAAGGAAAACGGGAGAGGGGAGAAGTCAGAAGTAAAGTCTTTTCACGTCTAACGTCTTCCTGCCTCTCACGTCTAACGTCTTCCGTCTTACGTCTTCCTGCCTCTCATCCCCTGTCGCCCCTCGCCCCTCGCCCATCCGTCATGCCTGTTAAGGATTTTTTCGAGGCCGCCGGCCCCGAATTTTATGCCATTGCAACGGCACTATGCGTCAAGGGCCGACCGGACGATCCGTAGGATCTCCGGAGGACCGGCGGGTTTGGCCAGAAAACGATACCCCTCTTTGAGAATCTCACCCCGATTGATCCCGTCGTCGAAATACCCGCTCATAAAGACCACGGGCGGGGCCGGGCCGGCCTCCGCTATCGCTCGATAGGCCTGAAGACCGTTTTGTCCGGGCATCATGATGTCGAAGAGCAGAAGGTCCACCTTATCGCCGTGTGTCCGGAAGATCTCAGCCACCCGACGACCGTCTTCCGCCGCAAGTACGCGGTACCCCTGTTCCTGGAGTACCTCCTTTATCATGGCCCGTAGTTCCGCGTCGTCTTCCGCGAGGAGAATCGTCTCCTCACCCCCCCGAAGCAATTCCGCATCGTCCTCCAAAGAAACCGTGCCGTCCCAGTCGGGCTCCTCGACCACGGGGAGGATAACGCGGAACGCGGCGCCCTCGCCGTCGGTGTCGTCGATTTCGATCCGCCCGCCGTGATGCTTGACGATCCCATAGGCCGTAGACAGCCCAAGCCCCGTCCCCCGGCCCTTATCCTTCGTCGTAAAAAACGGATCGAATATCATCGACTTGACCGCCGGATCCACACCCGGACCGGTATCCCGCACCGTAACGACCGCTATTGCCCCGTCCTCACCATGGACACCGGCGGCCCGGCGGCTGGTCTCGACGGTCAGGGTGCCTCCGTCGGGCATCGCGTCCCGCGCGTTCGTCGCCAGGTTCACGACTACCAGCTCAAGAAGGCCGGGGTCGGCATAGACCCATAGTTCTCCGGGGAAAAGATTCACCGAAACGATGATCGTATCGCCCAGAGGTCCGAGCAGTTCGCACGCGCTCCGAACGACGGCGTTCAGGTCCACTCGACGGGGTCGCGGTTTCTCTTTTCTGCTGAAGGCAAGGAGGTTCTGGGTAAGGGCGGCCGCACGTTCCGCGGAGGTCTCTATTTTTTTCACATACCGGAGGATCGTCTTATCCAGCTCCGGCCGCATAAGCGCCAGACCCGCATAGCCCTTGATCCCGGTAAGTATGTTATTGAAATCGTGGGCGATACCGCCGGCCAGGCGCCCCACCGCCTCCATCTTCTGGGCGTGGTGGAGTTCCTCGGTGAGACGTTTCCGCTCCCGTTCCGCCCGTTTTCGCTCAGTGATGTCACGGAAAACCTGAATCCCCGCCGTAACGTCCCCCTCGGCGTTTTGCATGGGACTGCTGATGACTTCCACCACCGTCTCTGTGCCGTCGCGCATAACGGTACGTTCCACGGCATGGGACCGCCCGTCGGCAAAGGCATCACGGAGTGCGCATTCGTCACAGATCCGGTCGCGCCCGTGGTAGGCCTCGTAACACCGGCGTCCCTGAAAGTCCCCGCCCACAAAGGCCTGATGGGCCTTGTTTTGATAGACGATGCGGAATTCCCGATCATTAATCGCGACGCCGTCGGCCAGCGCCTCGACAATAGCCTCGCTCTTGGCCTTTTCCTCCCCGACCCGGCGCAGGGCCTGCTCCAGCGCTTCCTGGGCGGCGGCCCGTTTGCGAACCTCCTCGGCAAGGAGCGTGTTTGTTCGGCGGAGTTCCCGGGTACGTTCGGCAACCGTATTTTCGAGCCGGTCCCGTTGCAGGGCAAGCTCCTGTTCCGCCCGCTTTCGCCGTGTAATGTCCCGCACGGCCTCGATCACCGCCGCGATCTCACCGTTTCCGTCCCGTACCACCGAGGATTTTATCTCAATAAAGCGCTCGTCCTTCCCCTCGCCCATGGTCTTTTCCAGAACATGGATGCCCCCATCCTCAAACGCGGCGGCCACGGGGCAGCCCGTGCATACCGTCTCACTACGGGAATAGGCCACGTAACAGTACTGACCCCGCTTGTCCCCTCCGGCCAGGCGGCGATGAACGTCATTTTGATACACAACCCGAAAATCCCGGTCCTGGATCGAGATACCGTCGCCGATGGCCGCCACAATCGCCTCAAACTTCCCCCGTTCCCCCTCCGCCAGCTCTTTTTCCGCTTTCAAGGCGCGTTCCGTCCCTTCCAGCCGCCTCACCATGGAGCCGCCTTTTCTCACGGTCAGGGCGGCGCCAAGGACAAGGACGGCGGCAAGCCCTCCAAGGGTCGCCCGAAAACGGCCGATGGTCGCCCGGAGGCCGTCCACGTCGTCGGTTATGTCGTAGTAGATTTCGAAAACGCCGGCAACGGCTCCGGCGCGTTGTATCGGCACGTAGACCTCAATCAGATCGACGCCCAGGGTCTGCCCCTCGGCAGTGGTTTCGGACCGATTGACGAATTTGACGAAGGACGCGCCGTTGGACACGACGCGCCGGAAATAGGATTCACGGTTGACGTACCCCACGTCCGCGGGATCGGTGGAAAACAAGGTCTCCCCCGCGGGGGAAAAGACTTTTAACTTGGCCAGGTGAAAGTGCTCGGCGGCCTCACGCAACCGGTCCTCGCGAAAAGAGCCTTTATTG
>CAYYSS010000403.1:0-2761 GCA_964474325.1 uncultured Nitrospirota bacterium | reverse complement strand
GACGGCGGTTCGCTCGGAGGGGCCGGAAAGGTGGTCGAGGCCTGGCCGGCGGTCGTTGAGGAGGCGGGGGGGGGCGACAGGGTGTTTGTTTTTGCCTGCGGGCCCGCAGGCATGTTGAGAGGCCTGGGAGATTTTCTTAAAACCCGTGGTATCCGCGGCGTATTTTCCCTGGAGGAGCGCATGGCCTGTGGGCTCGGGGCCTGCCTCGGCTGTGTCGCCGAAACCCGGAGCGGACGACGTCGCGTGTGCCTGGAAGGCCCGGTGTTCCCGGCGGAAGAAATTCGCTGGGGGATGAGCGAAGGGTGAATCTCTCGGTAAATATCGGAAGCCTGACCCTTCGAAACCCGGTGATGACCGCATCGGGAACGTTCGGCTACGGGGCCGAATACGGCGAGTTTGTGGATCTGAACCGTCTGGGCGCCGTGGTGGTAAAGGGTATCTCCCGGGAGCCGATGGCGGGAAACCCCGTCCCGCGGATAACGGAAACGCCCTCGGGAATGCTGAACTCGATCGGGCTTCAGAACGTGGGGCTGAACGTCTTTCTCAAAGAAAAACTCCCCTATCTGCGCCGTTTTGACGTTCCGGTTATCGTCAATATCCTCGGCAACAGCCTCGACGACTACGCGATTCTTGCGGCCGAGCTTGAGCAGGGCGGTGTTTCCGCCTTGGAGATAAACGTCTCCTGTCCCAACGTCAAAGAGGGCGGCATAGCCTTCGGGGCCGAGCCGGGAGCGATGGCGGACGTCGTCGGCGCGGTGCGCCGCGCGGTGAAGATACCCATCATTACCAAGCTCTCGCCCAACACGGGACGTATTCCGGCCTTTGCGAAAGCGGCCGAGGATGCGGGTTCCGACGGGATCTCTCTGATCAATACCCTCCTTGCAATGGCGATCGACGTGGAGACCCGCCGGCCGAAACTGGCCAATACCACCGGCGGGCTCAGTGGTCCGGCGATCCGTCCGGTTGCCGTGCGTATGGTATGGGAGGCGGCCCGAGCGGTTAAGGTTCCCGTTATCGGTATGGGGGGTATCATGACAGGGGAGGATGCCGTTGAGTTTCTCCTGGCCGGGGCGACCGCGGTCGCCGTGGGTACTGCGTCCTTCGTGCGTCCCGATAGCGCGGAACTGGTCGTCGACGGAATACGGGCCTATCTCGAACGGCACGGCCTGAACGATATTCGAGATCTGATTGGAGGGATACGCGTATGAGTAACGGCGGAGGGCTGTCCCGGATTATCACGCTTACGACGGATTTCGGGTTGAAAGACCCGTACGTAGCCATGATCAAGGGCGAGATCCTGAAGATCAACCCGGAAGCACGTATTGTGGATATATCCCACGGCATCGATCCCGGGGACGTAACCCAGGCCGCGGTGGTGGTCGACATGGCGGCGCGCCATTTCCCTGCCAGCGCGATTCATGTCTGTGTCGTCGATCCCGGGGTGGGATCGGCGCGAAAACCGATTATGGTCATCACGGACGATCATTACTTTATAGGGCCCGACAACGGGGTATTCACCCTGATCTTCCGACGGGACTATACCCTGTTTAAAGTCCTGGAACTGAACGAGTCTCACTTCTTCGCATCGGACGTCTCGCCCGTGTTTCACGGCCGGGACGTTTTCGGCCGGGTGGCGGGATGGATGTCAAAGGGTATCGATTCGTCCCGATTCGGTTCCGAACTCACCGCCTACAATAAACTCGGGATCCCGGAGGTCCGCCCCGGAGCGGACGGGACTCTGGAGGGGACGGTGCTGTACACCGACCGTTTCGGCAACACGGCAACGACGATTACGAAAGAAGACCTGGAGAAACTCCGCGGGGACGCCACCGACGTAACGCTCCACTGCACCGTGAAGGGAACCACCATTTCCGGGCTCAACGAACATTTTGCCGAACGGAAACCCGGTGAGCCCGGTATGCTCGTCAACAGTACGGGACGCCTTGAATTTTTCGTAAACCGGGGAAGCGCCCAGAGGACGCTGGGTGTGAAGGCGGGCGAGACCGTGTCGGCCGCCTGGCGCTGAACCGTGTCGTTTCCTGCGATTGGTCCCGTAACCCTCGGCCGGGGACCGGTTATTGTCGCCGTTATGAACGACCGGGAACTGGAAGATGGTCCGCACCGGATTCCGCCCGCCGCCCATGTGGTGGAACTCCGCGTTGACCGGTTCGACCGTACGACGCCCGAGCAGGTTGCCGGGTGCGTTGCGATGGTCCGGACAGCGGAAAAAGGAGTCCTCCTTACCGTGCGAAGCCGGGACGAGGGGGGTGAGGCGGTTTTCGACGACGATCGCCGATTCGAGCTGTTTTCCGCGGACCACGGCGCCGACGCCTACGATCTGGAAATCCGGAGCAGGGATCTCTGGCCCCGTCTCCGGGGCCTTGCGGATCAGAACGGGGCTTGTCTCATAGGGTCGTTTCACGATTTTGCGGGTACCCCCCCGGATGAAATGCTCGATACCCTGTGCGATGAGGCATATGCCCTGGGGGCGGATATCTGTAAGATCGCCTGCACCCCCCGAAGCCGGCATGACCTGTCGCGGTTCCTGGCATTTACGGCCCGGTGGAAGGACCGGGGAATCGTCACCCTGGGTATGGGGCACTGGGGGCCGCTGTCGCGCCTGGCGGCGCCGGCCGTGGGATCTCTCCTGTCCTATGGGTTTGTGGGTGAGGCCGTGGCGCCCGGACAACTCTCGGTTGAGGAGCTGAAGCGGCAGTTCGATACCTGGTATCCGAAGGAGTGATCAATATGATTATCAACC
>CAYYSS010000402.1:0-2762 GCA_964474325.1 uncultured Nitrospirota bacterium | reverse complement strand
CTATTACGGTATCGCCGGGTCCCAGGGGCCGTTATTTATGAGCTGCGAGAAGCCGTGTACGAGTACCGAAGATTGCAGCGACGGGCGGACCTGCGTTGTAATCGCCGACGGACCCGGCCGGGTCTGCAGTCGGTAAAGGGAGTTATGGAGATTCCTGCGTCGCACCTCGGCCCGGAACCGGACCTTGCGAGAGAGTCCCGGGAGATTTTCGACGAAGGCAGACGTCTGCTCAAGGCAGGGGAGTTGGCGAAGGCGCAGGGAGTTTTCCTGAGGATCGTCGACAGGGACCCCGGGCACCGGCGTGCCCTCACGGGACTCGGCGATGTATGCCGGAAACTCCGGCGCTACGACGAGGCGGAAAAGTGGTACCGGCGCGCCCTCGATCTGGATGCGCGGGATCTTTACGCCCTTCGGGGTCTCGGAGATACGTGCCGGGAGACAAGGCGTTTCGCCGAGGCCGTGGATTTGTGGAAAGCGGCCCTGGAGGTCAAACCGAACGACAGATTTACGTTTACCCGTATCGCCGACGTCAGCAAGAAACTCAGGCGGGTCCGGGAATCCGAGGAATATTACCGCAAGGCCATCGAGTTGAACGAATGGGATCCCTATGCACTGCTGGGGTTGGCGGACCTCTACCATAAGTCCGGACAGGACGATCTGGCGCTGGAATATTACGAACGGGTTCTCGAGACGGGGACCAACCTTATTAACGTTATGACGATCGTAGGAAACATCTATCGACGCCGACGGGATTTTCCCCGGGCGAAGGCCTATTATGAGCTGGCGCTTGAACGGGAGCCCGACAATCCGTATGCCCTTTACGGACTGGGCGAGGTTTATCGGTTCCGTCGGGACTATAACCGGACCATCGAACTCTGGGAACGTATTCTGGCTACCGGCGAGGGTACGGTCGTAATGATCTCCCGACTGGGCGATGCCTACCGGAACATCGGCAAGTACGAGAAGGCGGAATCCTGCTATCGAAGCATCCTCGACAAAGGCGACGACAAGTTCGCCCTGATCGGCCTGGTAAAACTCAAGTGCTTCGAAGGAAAAATTGAAGAACTCGCCCCCCTGGTCGGGCGCTATCTGGACGCCTGGGGCGACGACCGGCGCTTTATATTCGATCTGGGGGATCTGCTGATCCGCGGAGGACGAGCCGGGGAGGTGCGGGAACTCATGAACGACCTCGTGGCCTTGCGGGGCGAAGGAGACGACACCCGGTCTATCCGGGAATTCCTTAAGAGATTCTCCTGACGTTGCCCCGGGTAACGACGGGCCGGTGGCCGGTGGCCGGTTGCCAGTTGCTCGTTGCCGGTGGCTGGTTGCCGGTGGCTCGTAGCCGGGTATCCGGTGGATTCGCTCCGCTTAATCCACCCTGCATTTTTTTCTTCTCCCTTCTCCCTTTTCCCTTTTCCCTTCCCCCGCCTCTCGCTGGCAACTAGCCACTAACCACTAGCAACTATCCTTTCCCCGGAGAAGGCCTTGACCAATAATGGCACCATACCTTACAATGCGGCCTTATGGATAAAGACGTCGTCCTGTTTGTCAGCCCCCGCGAAGGGATGGTTGAGAACATAAGCCCCGTTCTGGGGTCTTACGGGTATGACACCGTGTTTGCACGGGATACGGACGAAGGCCTTGGTCTCTGTACCCGATATGCACCGAAGCTGGTGCTTCTGGACGTGGCGTCCGACGGGGAACGGTCATTTCAAAGGATCCTCAACGCCATGAAGGCCTCCCGGGGAAAGAACGTCGGGGCGGTGATGTTTTCCGCGGCGAAAGGGTTTGAATGCGGGACCGTGGCGGCCCCGCGTTTCGTCAAGGACCCCTTTGATACCGAAGAGGTGATCTGCGCGATCCAGGAGACTTCCGAAAAGGTCGATCTCATGGACGAGCGGGACGAGTTCCTTGCCCGCCTGATTGAATATTCCGAACGCCTCGAGGAGATGGTTGCGGAAAAGACGATCGAACTCCGTGCGAAAAACGACCGTCTGCGCAGACTCGCGGTTACCGACGAGCTGACCGGCTGTTATAACCGGCGGTATTTCTTCGAACGCCTCCGCGGGGATATCAATATCATGTTCCGCTATGGATATCCCATATCGGTCATGCTCATTGATATCGACGACTTCAAGAAGATCAACGACTGCAAGGGGCATCTTGCGGGAGACGCCGTACTGAAAGAATTCGCCGGGCTTCTCAAAAAGACCGTTCGAAAAGGGGAGACCGTGGCCCGTTACGGCGGCGAAGAATTTACGGTGATTCTGCCGCATACGCGGGAGCCGGGCGCCGTGCAAGCCGCGGAAAAGATCCGGCAGGCCACGGAAAACGCCGTTTTCGGTCCGGACAAGCTTTCCCTCACGGTCAGTATCGGTGTTGCCGAGGTGGTGACCGCCAAGGGTGATCCGGACGAGGCGCTCTCCCGGGCCGACATGGCCCTTTACGAAGCGAAAAACGCGGGCAAGAACGCCGTCGCATCCGTGCCGTTTCTCAAGGACATGGACTGCAGTTAAAACGTCGTGGTTTTATGGTGAATCGAATTTGCCGGCCTGGGGCCACGGATGAACGCAGATTTTCACTGATTACGTAAAGACGGGCCGACTTTTTCTTCCAGTCTGACTTCCGCCGAAGGCGGGTGCCCCGACCCCTTTTCCGGAAAACTTTTGCAACATTAAGGAAAACATAGAACCCGTTTCCCGTCTCCCGTCTTACATTCCGCACTTCTCGGAAGTGATTTCTGTGAATTTATCAAAAGGGGC
>CAYYSS010000401.1:0-2774 GCA_964474325.1 uncultured Nitrospirota bacterium | reverse complement strand
GAACTCCCAATAGTGGCCGTGCGTATTTTCTTGATCCCACCGGCCCCTTTCGCGGGAATTCTTTTGCAACAATAGGGTCTACCTTGCAGCGGCGGAAAAAACGAGGGCAAGACACCCGGGAAATTCCGCCGGAAGGAAAAATGTTGGGGCTCGAACGCCACGTTGGGATCTACTCAGATCGAGGGGTGTCGGTTTTTTCGTCGGTCTCGTCAATACCGGCGATCAGCTTTTCCAGTCTTTTCGCGGTGCTTTCGGTAAGATTATTGAATTCCGCACCGATCTCGTACAGCGGCGCCATCTCCCCCTTGATCTTCTCCGTACCCCGTAAGGCCGACCAGATGACGACACAGTTGAGCATGACCTGAACATCGTTGTGCCGGAGTTTGAGAACGCATTTATTCGCCGGGTTCAGACGTTTCGTCGTGATGAAACATATGCCGCCCGCACTGATATCCTTGATACCGATCTCGGGTGAGATATCCACGTTCCCGAGCATTTTCCCCTCTATGTTATAGCGTTGAAATTTACGTGTGCTCATGACATCCGTTCAGCGACGCGGGGTCGATGTGCCCGAATGGTTCCGACCCGTCTCAGACCGTCGCTCTGAAGGCGGGAGGCACCCGGTAATTATAGGACTCCTAAGGTAAAAGAATCAATTGTTTCTGAAACAGTTTTCAGCCCGGGCGGAGCAGGTTATCTTTTGCCCGACCGTCCCCGGGAGCGGGCCGCAGAACCCCGGGACGGCGTTTTTCGGCCGGGGGATTTCTTCCGCCGCTTGCGCGGGTAGATATTCTTCGCGTAAAAGATTTCGGTGATCTCACGTTGGAGCATGGTGCTGACGGACCGCGCCTCCCGCGGGGACATCTTATGGGGGGCGGTTGCGAAAAGATAGTCGTCGAGATTGAAGGTCTCGAGGACCATCTTCGTGTGAAAGAGATTTTCCTGATGGATGTTGAAATCGATGGTGTGATACTTTTTGAGGATCGAGTTCTTTATGAACTCCTGGATCGACAGGATCTTGTGATCCGCAAAGATTTTCTCACCCCGGGTGTCCCGGGTGAACCCCCTGATCTTGTAGTCAATAAGAACCACGTCCGACTCGAAACTTGTAATAAGGTGGTTGAGGGCCTTCAGCGGTGATACGGTACCGCAGGTACTGACGTCGATATCGACCCGAAAGGTGGCAATGCCGCTGGTCCCGCCGCTTTCGGGGTACGTATGCGCACAGATATGACTCTTATCGAGGTGGGCGAGGTGTACCTGGGGCAGGGCGCAGGCAATGGGGCCTTCGGCGATCAGCGTTGTAACGCTTGCGCCCCGAGGATCGTAGTCCTGGGTAGACATGTCGAGAATATGGGCGCCGACGATGTCGGCTACGTCGCTGACGATCTTCCGGAGCCGCGCGGAGTTATACTCTTCATCGATATACTCCAGGTACTCGTCCTGGGCCGCGGGGGTGTCGGCGTAACAGACATCGTAAATATTAAACGTCAGTGTCTTGGTGAGATTGTTGAACCCGGCGAGCCTGATTGTGCCTTTTCCGCGGCGTTTCACGGGCGTGTGTTATTCGCGCCGCCCGTCGGCGCGGACGACAAGCCTGCAGGCGACACCCTCAGAAAAACCGTAGTGGCTGAATATGGTATCGAAATTCTCCATCGTGTGCCGGTTTGTCGGACTGCATGAACTCTGTGTTTTCCGGTAGTCGCGGGCGGCAAACGGTACGGAAAACACTATAACACCGGTTTTGGGATTGGTCAATGGATGACGTGCCGGGGCAAATAAAAGGCGGTCCACCACAGACCAGGGCACGGAGACCGGGGGAAGGTGAGGGGGATTCAGGCGCGAATGGACACGAATGAAGGGAGAAGGGAGAAGTAAGAAGTAAGAAGTAAGAAGGGAGAAGTAAAGTCTTTTCACGTCTTCCGTCTCACGTCTCCCTTCTCTCTTCTCCCTTATTGCGAGGAGTGAAGCGACGGGGCTGTGTTAGTATTGGATCGCCATGACCGTCCGGAAAAAGCAGGTTCTCTGGGAAGGCCGCTTCCTCCGTTCCCTACTTTTGTCGTACATCGGACCCGACGGGGAGAATCATTCATGGGAAGCCTACGAACGGCCCGGAATCCGCGGGATCGTCGCGGTTCTCCCGATTACGGACGGCGGCGAGGTCCTCTTTATCAGGCAATTCCGCCCCCCGGTGGATGCCTGGGTATGGGAGGTCCCGGCCGGGCTCCACGACAGGGAGGAAAGCTTCGAAGACTGCGCCCGGCGTGAATTGAGGGAGGAGACGGGGTTTCACGCCGAACATTGTGAACAAATCGCCACGGTACCCAGTTCGCCGGCCTCGACCCGGGATATGCTCACGGTGTTTCTCGCCACGGGTCTTCGGTGGGTCGGTATTTCCGGTCGTGACCCGAACGAATCGATCGAGGTTGTGCCCGTTCCCCTGGCTGATTCAGCGGGTTTCCTCGTCGAGCAGATCGAGCGGGGGGAACTTGTGGATCCGAAAGTCTTCGGCATCCTGGAACTTTGTCGGCGGCGACTCGGGGCAGGTCAAAACATTATGGCTAATAAATAAACGAAGCGGGATCCCGAAGTTCGTGGCACCGGTCGCAGAGACCGGGGGCTTCTTTCAACCCGATGACCCAGCCGTGGGGTTTGTGACAGTCCATGCATCCCATGGAGAATTCCTTGAGATGTCGCCGGTGTTGGCCCACCCTTGTTTCATTTCCGTGGCAGGAACCCAGGCAGTCGTCGGTCTCCATCTTGAGCTTCCCGTG